>WFZV01000153.1 GCA_015489395.1 Bacteroidales bacterium | reverse complement strand
TTAAAAAATATTCACAAGTTTTTTTTGATAAAGTGATGTGAATAAACTCTATAAAAAATTGTAAAAGTTTTAGTTAGCCGTGTTAATAATAAAACATTTGACACAGAAACAAATATTAACTAAATATTTTTAAAAATTCGTATGTTTATAATTTGGGAATTTTGCGAAATTTTATTTGCTTTGCACACAACGAACAATTTATTTAAAAACCAAACTTAAAATCATATAGCTATGTCAGACATTGCAGAAAGAGTAAAAGCCATCATCGTTGACAAATTAGGCGTTAATGAAGCCGACGTTACAGAAGATGCAACTTTCACAGACCTTGGAGCTGATTCTCTTGATACTGTAGAATTGGTTATGGAATTTGAGAAGGAATTTAACATTGCTATTCCAGACGATGTAGCAGAAAAGATTCAGACAGTCGGCGAGGCAATTAAGTACCTTGAAGAAAACCTTAATAAAAACTAAGAAATTGCTTATGGAACTTAAACGCGTTGTTGTTACCGGTATAGGTGCAATAACTCCTATTGGTAATACCGTCCCAGAGTTCTGGGACGGTTTGCGTAATGGTGTTAGTGGTGCTGATTTTATAACTCGATTTGACCCTGCTTTACATAAAACCAAATTTGCTTGCGAGGTTAAGAATTACGACCCTACGAAATTTTTTGATAGAAAAGAGTTAAGAAAACTAGACCTTTATTCGCAATTTGCTTTAGTTTCTGCCCAGGAAGCCATTGAAGATTCAGGTTTAGATAAATATGATTACGATCCCGACAGGGTAGGGGTCATCTATGGCTCAGGAACAGGTGGAATAAATGCTCTGGCTCAAGAATTAGAGCAGTTTTATTCGCAGCAACCTCCACGTACACCACGTTTTTCTCCTTTCTTTGTACCTAAATTTATTATTGATATTGCAGCAGGTCATATCTCGATAAAGTATAATTTTAGAGGCCCAAATTTTGCCACTGTATCAGCTTGTGCAACTTCTGCACATGCTATTATTGATGCTTTTAATTACATAAGGCTTGGTTTGGCTGATGTAATGATAACTGGAGGTTCGGAAGCTCCTATTAATGAGCCTGCTGTTGCTGGTTTTAATGCTATGCGCGCTATTTCCACAAGAAATGATGATCCAAAGACTGCATCGCGTCCGTTCGACAAGGACCGAGATGGTTTTGTTATGGCTGAAGGTGCTGCTACCCTGGTTTTAGAAGAATATGAACATGCTAAAAAACGTGGAGCTAAGATTTATGCTGAGTTAGCTGGTATTGGTGCAACAGCAGATGCTTATCATATCACAGCACCACATCCCGAGGGAGTTGGAGCTGCTAAGGTTATGGAAATGGCTTTGAAAGTGGCTGGTCTTTCTCCTGAACAGGTGGATTATATTAATGTGCATGGTACTTCGACTAAATTAGGAGACCTGTCTGAACTCAGGGCTATTGAAAAAGTTTTTGGTGAACATGCTTATAATTTAAACATTAGCTCTACAAAGTCAATGACAGGTCACATGCTTGGTGCAGCTGGTGCTGCTGAAGCTGTCGCTTCAATTTTAGCTCTGGTAAATAATTTTGTTCCACCGACGATAAATCTTTTTGAGCTTGACCCGGAAATTGACCCAAAATTTAATTTAACTCCTAACAAAGGCCAACAGCGTGATCTGAAAGTTGTTTTGAGCAATACATTTGGTTTTGGAGGTCATAATGCTTCTTTGATTTTCAAAAAATTAGAAGAATAAATTTCTGTTTTAAGTGTTTCGACTGTTACTTGGAAAATTGACATATTTATTTGATAGTAAACAGCGAGATTTTAGGCGGGATTTGAAAAAGATTTTAGGTTTTTACCCAATAAATTTAACTTTATACAAAACAGCTTTTATTCATAGATCAGCAAGTTACGTTGATCATACAGGTAAAGTCGTCAACAACGAGCGTCTCGAATTTTTGGGTGATGCAATACTGGGCGCTGTTGTTGGCGATTTTTTATTTAACCGCTATCCTGCTGCAAGTGAAGGCTTTTTAACGCAAGCTCGCTCTAAGCTGGTAAACAGGGCAATTTTGACAAATTTAGCTCATAAATTAGGCTTAGATAATTTTTTAATCATGCATTTAAAGCAATATTCTGTGAACAAAAATATACCTGGAAATGCGCTGGAGGCTTTTATTGGGGCTATTTATTTAGATATGGGATACGAGATAACCAGAAAATTTATTGAAAAACAGATTTTGTTTAAACTCGTTGATATTGAGAAAGTTGTTAATTCTGAAATTAATTTCAAAAGTCGTATATTAGAGTGGGGGCAGCAACAAAAAATTAGTATTCGTTTTGAAACAGATGAGATCAAAGACAGTTCGCCGATTCAGTTCGAGTCAAAAATTTTTCTCAATGAGCAATATTTTGGTTCAGGTATTGGTGGGTCGAAAAAGGAGGCAGAGCAGAATGCTGCTAAAGATGCTATAGATAAATTAAAACAAGGTGTAAAACCACATAACATTGATTGATGACTGTGCAAAGTAAATACTTTTATCTGATTTCATCTGTTTATTCAATTATCAAAGTTGCCTGGTTTATCGGTGATAAACTTAAAGTATCCCTTTCGCAGAGACCTGTTAAAATTGCCGATAGGAATATTTTAGTGTTCGAAGCAATGTCTGATGACGATAAAAGAATCAGTCTTTATCGTATGGATGATCTAAAGCTGAGAAAGTTGAAGAATTTTGACTATTTACTTGTTTTGGAAAACGTCAGAGATTTCGACGTTCAAAAACTTCGTAATTCGCAATATATCAATTTTGTAACAAAATTAGACCTGGGAAATTTAACCACAAAATCGCAACAGTATTTAAGTTTGCTTTAATCCACATTAGGCACATTCCATTCCAATTGTCTGCGATATAACTGTATTGTATTCTCAAAGCCAAGGTAAATCGAATCAGAAATGAGCGCATGCCCGATGGAGACTTCTTTTAGATAAGGTATTTGTCTTGCCAAAAAGTTCAGGTTTTGCAGGTTTAAATCGTGTCCTGCATTAAGTTCTAAGCCGATTTTTTTAGCATATTCAGCAGCTTTAACAAAAGGTTCGACAGCTTTCCATTTATCGATAGGAAATAGTTTTGCGTAAGGTTCGGTGTAAAGCTCAATTCTAATTGTCCCTGTATCAGCTGCGTGTTTTATCATTTCAAGATCAGCATCAACGAAAATGGAAGGACGTATGCCATTGGCTTTAAGTGTTTGGACGATTTCTGTTAAAAATTTTTTATGCTTTTTTGTATCCCAACCTGCGTTGGAAGTTATGGCGTCGGGTGGGTCAGGCACAAGTGTAACTTGATGGGGTTTTACGTCTAAGACCAGTTGCATGAAACGGTCGCTGGGGTAACCTTCGATGTTAAATTCTGTTGTTATGTGCGGTTTTATATCGTAAACATCTGAATACCGGATATGTCTTTCGTCGGGGCGAGGATGTACTGTAATGCCTTGTGCGCCATATTTTTGTGCATTTATAGCGGCTTCTAAAACATTGGGTATGTTTCCGCCGCGAGCATTTCGTAGAGTAGCGATTTTGTTTATGTTAACACTTAAACGTATCATTGCTATAAAGCTTAATATTTTCAGCAAATTTAAAATTGAAATTGTGATAATAAAATTTTTCGACAATCTACCTGTTTTTTAGCGAATAAAAATACGGCGCGCTGATGCGCGCCGTATTTTTCGTTTTTTTATGTTCGGTTGATTAATCCAAAATTAAGTCATCGTTCTTTTTCTTTTTGTCCTTGTTTTTGTGCAGAGGATAAGTAATTTTGAAATACGGCGTGATATAATTAGTCTGTTTGAACCAATCTTGTGCAGTTGCGCCGTGCGCTAATTTGTATACATTAGCAAAAGTCCAGTGATAATCGAAACCAACATGCAATTGCAGTTTTACAATTGGTAATTCGTAAATAAGATAGCCAATGCGTGTCATAAATAAAGCATTGTCTTTCAGGTGTATAAGATCGTTGAAGTTTCTGACTTCTGCATAAGCAGCAGATGTTTTGAACGTAACTTTTTTAGAAAGCTGCGATAAATCTAAATTCATCATAACAACGGCTGGGTGGCGGTCATTTATGATAAGCGCAGAATCTAAAGTAATCGAAGCATCAAAGAAGATTTTATCCAGAACCGAAGCAGAAAGTCTTGCATAGGTACCTTTTGCAGCATGGCTTTGTGTTAGACGCAAGATAGCTTTGTCTTTATCCATCATATAGGCGAAGTTGAAGAATCGTGCAATGTAATAGTCTGTATGCCAGAATTTTTCAGCACGAGCGTTAATACGCAGCAAATTGCCGAGGAATCTAAATTTAAAATCAGAACCTATAGAATAGCCGTAACCGCCTTTAGAGTTCAAATAACCTTTTTGGAAAGCATCTCCATAAGTATTTAAATAATTTGCAAGCGAATCTGAGCGAACAGCTGACATGTAAGCAGCTTGAGCGTATACATCCCACCAGAGCCAATTCCATCTAAAGATGTAGAAGCCCATATCAACACTGAAAGCATTTATTCCTGAGCCATTGAGGAAGTAATTGTTTCGATATTCTAAAACATTTCCGGCTGAGTCTTGTGTACGAGCCAAAACAGTTTTGTCGTGGTCGGTAACAAATGAAGCGCCAATTTCGAAAGTTTTAATAATAGGAATATTCGTTGCGCCAAAAGGCTTGTAATATGGTCTGATACCCATTAAGTTAAGACTTACAGGTGTGATGTCGCTGTAAAGCATTTCAAGTCCGAATTTTTTCTTGAAAACAACGTCAAATTCGAAACCTAATTTGCGTTTTTCCAGCGAGATAGTGTTGTTATAGTCGTTTATGAGTATTCCAAATCCCAAGCGTGCATCCCGCAATTCACCTATTCTAAAGTAAACATTATCGCGTTTTTTACGTCCCCAACGGACATAGCGAATCATACGAAGTACTCCGACGCCGTCTTGATATTCGTCTAAGCGAAGGCCCTGCCCCTGCAGTCCATACATGAGAGGTATGTCCAGACCAAAGCCTAATTTTCCGAAAGAAAGTTCTGGTTTAAATCTAAAAGTGAAATAAGACTGCCCATTAATAGAAGTAACGCCCAAAAGTCCGCCTATACCTTCTGCAGTTTGTTCTGGTATATCAATGTCCCAATTATTACTTTCGTCTGTGCTTTTTTCTTGAGCTAAAGAGAATGAAGGGAGTGATAAGATTAGACCGAAGATAATAATTGAAATAAAGAGCGTTTTTTTCATAATTTTGAATTTTTGAGTTTAGTATGGTATATCAAGGTCATCGTTTTCAAAATCGGGGTTAATAAGCATATCATTTTGTTGGTCTTTTGGGTTAAAGTTGAAAAATTCATCATCGATTTTTTCTTGTTCTAATTCGTTCATTTTAGAGCCTTTGCGTGTTATTTGCAGGTCTTCATCTCCTAAGTCTTGTAATACAGATTCTTGTATTTCTTCAAATTTACCATATTCTTTAACATATCTCAACTTCAAATCTGCAGTTGGGCCGTTTCGATGTTTAGCTATGATGATTTCGGCAATACCTTCGTAAGAATTACCGTCTGCGTCTTCATATTGTCCATAATATTCTGGGCGGTGGAGGAAAATAACCAGGTCAGCGTCTTGCTCAATTGCACCTGATTCACGTAGGTCGGAGAGTTGAGGTCGTTTGTTACCAGAACGCAATTCAACAGCACGGTTTAGCTGGGACAGAGCTATGACAGGAATATTTAGTTCTTTAGCTATTGCTTTAAGTCCACGAGAAATTTGGCTAACAACCTGTTCGCGGTTCATACGGTTTTCTGCCGGGTAGCTCATTAATTGCAAATAGTCCACAATAAGAAGCTCGATATTGTATTTGGATTTAAGACGTCTGGCTTTAGCTCGAAGTTCGAAAATTGATAGCTGAGGTGTGTCGTCGATAATTATCGGAGCTTCCAGTAAATTGCTGATTTTTTCTTCGATTAAAAGCCATTCGTTTGAGTCTAATTTCCCAGTACGTATTTTGTTGCTTGGCAATTGGGATTCGATTGATAGCAGACGCATAGCGATTTGAGACGAGGGCATTTCCAGAGTAAAGAAAGCAACAGGCCTCTGGTAATCAATGGCTAAATTTCGTGCGATATTAACTACAAAGGCAGTTTTACCCATTGAAGGACGAGCAGCAATGATAATCAGGTCTGAATTTTGCCAACCGCCAGTTACACGGTCTAAAGATGGATAACCTGATGGTACGCCAGTTAGTGCGTCTTTTTTCTTGGAAATTTCTTCCAATTCAGCCAATAGTCCCGGAAGAATTTCTTTTATAGGTTTTGCTTCGCTGCTAATGCTGCCTATTGCTAAATCGAAAAATTCTCTCTCTGCCTGGTCCAGCAGTTCGTTGACATCAATCGAAGGGTCAAAAGCTTTGTCCTGTAATTCTGAGGAGATTTTGATGATTTCGCGCTGGATGTATTTCTGGATAAGGATTTTAACATGATAATCCAGATGGGCAGCAGAGCCAACGTTGTAAGTTAATCTGGATAAGTAAGATGCACCGCCAACCTGTTCAAGTTCGCCGTTGCTTTGCAGCTTTTCAATAACTGTATATAAGTCAGCTTTTTTGTTTTCGTGGACTAAATCTTGTATAGCTTTGTAAATCTTTTGATGATTTTCGTGGTAAAAAATCTCAGGTTTGAGCTGCGAAGTATAGTCGTATTCTGCATCATCCAGGATAAGAAGCGCACCTAAAACAGCTTCTTCGATTTCTGTTGAATGTGGAGGAATGCGACCTGCTTGTTGTTCAATTATGTTTTGTAAGGAAGTTTTTGTGTTTTTGGCCATTAGCTTAAAATTTTAATTAAGTTTCGCTTTCTTTAAATACGCCAAAATTTGTGAATTTTTCTAAACGCATTTTCAACAATTTTTCCTTAGGTATCTTTTTGAGTTTTTTCAAGTCTTCGAGGATTACTTTTTTTACACGGTCGAAAATTTCCTGTGGATTATTGTGGGCGCCGCCTAAAGGTTCTTTGATTATACCGTCGATAAGACCAAATTTTTTCATATCTTCTGCTGTAAGTTTCAAAGCTTCAGCAGCTTCTTTTTTATAATCCCAGCTACGCCAGAGTATAGACGAGCAAGATTCTGGCGAAATGACTGAATACCAGGTGTATTCCAGCATGTAAACACGGTCGCCGACACCAATACCAATTGCACCTCCTGAGGCTCCTTCGCCAATTATTATAACGATAATTGGCACTTTTATTCTGAACATTTCAAATAAGTTCCGTGCAATTGCTTCAGCTTGTCCTCGCTCTTCTGCTTCAATTCCAGGAAAAGCTCCTGGTGTATCGATGAGCGAAACAATAGGTTTATCGAATTTTTCTGCTAATTTCATTAGTCTCAAAGCTTTACGGTAACCTTCTGGGTTAGCCATACCAAAGTTGCGGTACTGGCGCATTTTAGTGTTTTCGCCTTTTTGTTGTCCTATGAACATAACTGTCTGACCTTCAATCATACCAAATCCGCCTACCATAGCATGATCGTCACCACAAAGACGGTCGCCGTGAAGTTCTATGAAATTCCCTTCTGTCATTGCCTGGATGTAATGTAAAGTGTACGGTCTGTTGGGATGACGTGAGATTTGGACTTTTTGCCATGCAGAAAGATTACTGTAAATCTCCTTTTTTTTCTGTTCAATCTTTTTTTCCAATTCCTCAATCGTAGGACTAACATCAACGCCTGTTTTATCACCGATTTCTTTTATTTTTTCTAATTGTTCGTATAGTTCCCTTAGCGGTTCTTCGAACTCTAAAAGTTGCATTGTCCCGATTTTAAAGTTTATACGACAAAGTTAAATATTCTTTAATCTAAAAAAAATCTTAGTTGTAGAGAAAAATTTTTTGCTTAGATTTATGCAAACTTATCAAAAATCTTGAGCTATGAAGAAAATTATTTTTTTCCTTATGCTTTTACCTATTTGGGCTTTTTCCCAACAATCGTTGTTGGAGAATGGACCTATGCTGGGCTATTTGACTATGCACGAAGTTATGTTTTGGGTTCAAACCAAAAAAAGTGCAAAAGTCCAGGTAGCCTATTATCCCGTTGATAATCCCCGACAGGTTTATTGGACAGATGCAGTACAAACAACAGAAGACCTTGCTTACACAGCACATTTAGTTGGTAATCACCTTGAACCTGGGACAAAGTATCATTACGATGTTTATATTAACGGGAAAAAATTGCATTTTAACTATCCAACAGAATTTACTTCAAAAGTCATCTGGAAATATAGAACAGACCCACCAGATTTTTCATTTGCGACTGGCAGCGGAACTTACATTAATGATCCGAAATGGGACCGTCCAGGAAAGCCTTATGGCGGAGGTTATGAGATTTATCAATCAATTTATAAAAAACATCCAAATTTCATGATCTGGCTGGGTGACAATGTGTATTTACGTCAAAATGAGTGGAATAGCTGGACTGGTATTGTTTATCGTTATACTCACGATAGAAAATTGCCGCAATTGCAGCCGTTGTTAGCTTCTGTACACCATTATGCTATATGGGATGACCATGATTTTGGACCTAACGATAGCGACGGGTCTTTTCCATTTAAAAACTTAACTCTCAAAGCATTTAAAGCATTTTGGGCAAATCCTTCTTATGGACTTCCGGGCGTTCCTGGAGCTATAACTTATTTTAATTGGGGCGATGTTGACTTTTTCTTGTTGGATAATCGTTATTATCGCGACCCAGATCACATGAAAACTAACGGATATAAGACACAGCTTGGAAAAGCTCAGTTGGATTGGCTTAAAAAGGCGCTTGTTTTTTCTAAAGCCTCTTTTAAAGTCGTTGTTATGGGCGGACAATTTTTAAATACTGCCGGAGTTTATGAGACTTATACAAATTTTGGTTTTGACAAAGAAAGACAGGACATTATCGATTGGATTTATCAGCAGGATATTAAAAACGTTGTTTTTCTGACAGGGGACCGTCATAATACAGAATTAAGTATTTTGAAACGAAAAGGCCGCCCAACGATTTACGATATTACAATTTCGCCATTTAATTCTCGTCCCAATGTCCATGCTGTCAACGAAAAGAATACTTTGCGCGTTCCTGGCACTCTGGTAACCCAGAGAAATTTTGCTATAATAAAATTTGTAGGTCCGTTAAAGCAGCGTAAGATGGTCATTACAGTTTATGATAAAGACGGTAAAGAACTCTGGACTCGTGAATATATGCGTGAGTAGTTTTGTTTTTAGTTTTTTCGATTAAAGCGAATTAAAATGATGTCTGATTTTTTTGTTTAAATCGACAGGGCTTTAGCTTGTAAATACACGACGGGCTGCCTGCAAGGCAGCCCGTCGTGTATAGGCAGGACAAATTCTCTATTTGCTAAATGCTTTTTATTTAGCGATAATGCCGACACTATATAAAAATATAAAAGCAATAGCCACTGGCACTACATAACGTACCAGAAACATGTAAGTACCAAAGTACGGTACGCCGTATTTTCTTTTGTTCGATAATTCGTCTAAAACATCGTCTTTTTTCATAACCCAACCGACAAATAATACAATAAATAATCCGCCTAAAGGCAACAAAATATTAGAGCTTACAAAGTCTAATAGGTCGAATATTGTTTTTTTGAAAATCAAAAACCCGCTTAATTTGCCAAAAGATAAAGTTGCAAATATGCCTAAAATTGTGATAGTTATACTGCCAATTAAAGTAGCATTTTTACGATTCATTTTTAATTCTTCTGTCATTGCAGCAACAACAACTTCTAATAGCGAAATACTTGAGGTTAGTGCAGCAACGAACAAAAGAAGGAAAAACAAAATCGCAAAGATATAACCAGCAGGCATTTGCTGGAAAATGGCAGGTAGAGTTTTAAATACCAGACCTGGCCCTGCGTTTGGAGTAAAATGAAATGCGAAAACAGCTGGGAAAATAGCTATTCCCGCCATTATGGCAACCAAAGTGTCGAATAGCGCTACTTCTGATGCAACATTTATAAGTTTATTGTCCTTTTCAATATATGAGCCATAGGTTATCAATACGCCCATACCTAAACTTAACGAGAAGAAAGCCTGGCCTAAAGCTTCGAGTATGGTTACAGATGTGACTTTTGAAAAATCAGGTTTAAACAGAAAATTTAAACCTTCTTTTGCTCCAGGTAAAGTGACTGCCCTCAGGTCTAAAATTATTAAAATCACAAAAAGCAATGGCATTAAAATCTTTGTGTATCGCTCAATACCTTTACTTACTCCAGCTATAACAATACCTGCCGTAAAAATCATAAATATAACCTGCCAAAAAACAGGTAATAAGGCAGATGTATGGAATTTTTCGAAAATATTTGACAGTTGTTCAGGAGTTTTATTCGAAAAAGCATCAATAATCGACAAATAGGTATAATGCAGAGTCCAACCCGCTATTGTACTGTAAAAAGCCAAAATTAAAAAACCAGTAAGTACGCCCATGTAACCAACAATTACCCATGGCGAATTAGGTTTTAATACACGAAATGAGCCGATGGCATTGCGTTTAGCCCTGTGTCCAATAATCAATTCAGCCATCATTGCTGGAATACCAATAACCACTACGAAAAACAAATAAATCAGTATAAACGCACCGCCTCCATTTTCGCCAGTTATATATGGAAATCGCCAAATATTACCCAATCCTACTGCAGAACCTGCAGCTGCAGCGATAACACCAAATTTGCTGGCAAATGAATCTCTTTTTCCGATTTGCTCAGGCATAGATTAAAATTTTTTATTTCTGCAAAATTACTTTTTCTGATTCAAGTCACAAATTTTTATGATTTTGAATCTTTATTACGCCTCGCCTTTTTAGTTCGAAAAAACATTTTGCTGTTGCCCGTACATCGTATTTGGCATTATGAGCGTTTGGCATTTGTGTGCCGAATAAAAACCTGTATAGTTCGGAAAGTCTGGGGTATTTGTACTCGCTGCTAAGATTTGCACCGGGAATTTTAACGTAATTGACCGAAGCTTTCATTGTGCAAATCCGCGGTTTAATAAGTATGGGCGAGATAATTCTTAATCGTGAGTATTCTGCGCTCAGCACCTTGATATCATAGTCGATATTATGTCCTATCAAAAAATCTGCTTTTTCTAAAGCTTTGAGGAACGTCCTTAAAACGTTCGCAAGGGGCTGGCCATGTTCTAAAGCATATTGCGTGGAAATGCCATGGATTTTTACAACGCTCTGGGGTATCGTAAATCCATAGGGCTTGACAATTAAGTTGTTTTCTTCGATAAGATTTTGATCTTCGTATAATTCCCAGGCCAATTGTACGAGACGGTTTTGGGCATTAAATCCTGTGGTTTCTGTGTCAAAAATTAAATAGTACATGGTTAAAAATTTTGTGCGAAAAAACGCATTTGACATTTAAGCAAAACAATAGACAGAAAAAGAAGTCGCAGTCTGCATCTGCGACTTCGTGACGTACTAAAATTTTTTATCTATAACGAAAGTTCTTTCAGTGTTACGGACTATTTGTTAACGATTTTGTCAAAATGGATATAGAATTTTGCAACTGTTTCGATGCCTTTATAAAATAAATCGACAGGGAAATTTTCATTAGGTGCGTGGATTCGGTCCTCTTCTAAGCCAAATCCCATTAAAATTGACTTTATTCCCAGGATTTTTTCGAAAGTAGAAATAATCGGAATGCTTCCGCCGCTATATTGTGGAATAGGCTCACGTCCGAAAACTTCGGTATAAGCTAATTCTGCTGCTTTGTATGCAGGTAAATCAACAGGACAAACGTACGGCTCGCCGCCATGCAAAACCTGTATATCAACTTTGACTGATTTTGGAGCAATTTTCTTAAAATATTCGACGAAAAGTTTGGTAATTTTCTGGCTACTTTGATTTGGTACTAACCTCATTGAAATTTTAGCATGAGCTGTTGACGGAATAATTGTTTTAGCACCTTGCCCGGTATATCCGCTCCACATGCCATTTACATCTAAAGTTGGACGAATACCTGTGCGTTCAATAGGCGTATAATCTTCTTCGCCCCATAATTCTTCGACTCCCAAAGACCTTTTAAATTCTTCTTCGTCAAATGGCGCTTGATTGATCTTTTTTCTGATTTCTTCAGGATATTCGATAACATCATCGTAAAAACCAGGTATGTTTATACGATTTTTTTCATCATGCAATTGAGCTATCATTTTAGCCAGTATATTTGCAGGATTGGCAACTGTTCCGCCGAAAATTCCACTGTGCAAATCGCGGTTGGGTCCAGTGACTTTAACTTCGACATAACTAAGACCACGCAAACCAACTGTAATAGACGGGATATCTTTGGCAATCATGCCTGTGTCGGAAACTAAAATATAATCAGCTTTGAGTAGCTCTTTATTTTGCTCCATCCACTTAGCTAAAGCAGCTGAGCCAATTTCTTCTTCTCCTTCGATAACAAATTTTACGTTGACGTTTAAAAGACCTGATTTCAAAACAGTTTCGAAAGCTTTGGCCTGAATCATAGATTGACCTTTGTCGTCGTCTGCTCCGCGAGCATAAATTTTACCATCGCGAATAACAGGTTCGAAAGGGTCGCTTTCCCATAAGTCTAAAGGGTCAACAGGCATAACGTCTGCGTGACCGTAAACTAAAATAGTAGGAAGTTTAGGATCGATTATTTTTTCGGCATAAGTCAGTGGATGTCCGTCAGTTTCGTGAATTTCAGCTTTATCTACACCAGATTTAAGCAATAAATCGCGCCAATATTCCTGAACCCTGTACATGTCTTGTTTATGCTGTTCTTCGGCACTTATGGATGGAATCCTGATTAGATCGAAAAGTTCGTCCAGAAAACGTTGTTTGTTTTGTTCAATGTACTGTTTTATTTTATCCATAATAGTGGAATTTTAGAAATTTAAGCATAAAGGAAACTAAATTTTTTTAAAAATAAAAGTTAACTTACAATTGGTCCCATTGGTTAAAATAGTCTTGTTATAAATGCAAATAATTAATAAATTTGGGGCTGCAATTTTAGGTCCTGTAGTTCAAGGGATAGAACGGGAGTTTCCTAAACTCCAGATCCAGGTTCGAATCCTGGCAGGACCACAAGGTAAAGGCTCCGTAGTTCAAGGGATAGAACGGAAGTTTCCGGAACTTCAGATCCGGGTTCGAGTCCCGGCGGAGCCTCTTTTTTATTAATATCCTGCCTCACGCACAGTTGCGATAAATTCAAAAGCTTTTGAGGATAATTTGATTTCAATCTGGCTTTTTGACAAAATCGCGGTAAAAATATAAAAAAGTCAATTGTCCTTAATTTGTGTTACTAACGGGTTTAAGAAAAATATTCGATTTTTAACCAAAATCACTTAATAATAAAGTAAATACCTGCACCTAAATTGACGAATTTATCGCCGAATTTATCGTTTTTGAATTGAGCATAGCCTTTTAATCCTAACCAATCATTAACATCAACACCAACACTTAGATAACTTAACCCTCCGAAGCTTATGTATTTAAAAGTCTGGATTTGCCCTGGTTGTAAGCTAATTGTATGATTTTGCAATGTAAAGCTATGGTAAGTTGCGCTATCTGTGGAGTAACTTCTAAACCAGTATCTTGCAGCTAATCCGAGACCTGCCTCGATGCGAAAACCTATAATTTTTAATCCAAGACCTAATTTGGCTTCTAAATCCAGATTATTTTCGTGGGATAAAAAACCGTTATTGTAATGCATGAACGAGTTACTACTAATACCAAGACCTGTGCGAAAAATCCATAATAAACGGCGAGTATAATCTGCATGAAGAAAATAACCGTCTGAATTGGGCGAGAGAGTGGAATAACCAGCAATCATGTTGACAAATTGTTTTTGGGCAAAGGAGTGGAGATTTAAACCGAATAAAAACAAGGTAAGAACAATAATAAATTTTTTCATGACTTGAGGTTTTAGGGTTTATAGTTAAAACTTAAGCATTAAATTTAAATTGTATCAAAATCTAACTGGAATGTGTAAATATCAAATTTAGTGGGCTTCGTACCAATTTTTGCCCTGGCCCATATCAACGACTAATGGCACTCTTAGTTTGATAGCATTTTCCATTTCGTATTTAATGATTTGCTTGACCTGTTCGGCTTCATCGATAAGAACATCAAAAACGAGTTCGTCGTGTACCTGGATAATCATTTTACTTTTTAGATTTAGCTGGTTAAAACGTTCAAAAATCTTAATCATAGCAAGTTTTATAATATCAGCAGCAGAGCCTTGAATAGGTGTATTAATAGCGTTTCGTTCGGCATTAGCGCGGACCACGTGATTGTGGGAATTAATATCAGGCAGATAACGGCGTCGTCCCATGATTGTTTCGACGTATTCTTTTTCGCGTGCTTGTTCGATTACTTTTTGGATGTATTCTTTGACTTTAGGGTAAGTTTCGAAATATCCGTCGATAAGTTGTTTTGCTTCTTTACGGGAGATGCCCAAGTTTTGCGCCAGGCCAAATGCAGAGGAGCCATAGATAATAGCGAAGTTAGCTGTTTTGGCTTTGTAGCGCATTTCTTTAGTGACTTTTTCAGGCGGCACACCAAAGATTTTTGAAGCAGTTTCGGTGTGTATGTCTTTACCTTCTTTGAATGCTTTAATCATATTTGGGTCCTGGCTAAGGTGCGCCATAATACGGAGTTCGATTTGCGAATAGTCAGCATCGACGATAATATGGTTTTCGTCGCTGGCGATAAAAGCTTTACGGATTTGTCGTCCTTCTTCGGTACGGATAGGAATGTTTTGTAAGTTTGGGTTGTTGGAGCTAAGACGGCCAGTAGCAGTTATGGTTTGATTGAATGATGTATGAATTCTGCCGGTTTTAGGATTGATAAGTTTTGGTAAAGAATCGATGTAAGCGCTAAGGAGCTTTTTTAGTGAGCGGTATTCTAAGATAAGCGGGATAATGGGGTGTTTGTCAGCGTGTTTTTTTAGTTCTTCTTCGCTGGTGGAGTACTGTTTTGTTTTAGTAAGTTTAGGTTTATCGACGATTTTAAGTTTTTCGAACAGGATGTGTCCAAGTTGTTTAGTTGATGAGATATTGAATTGTTCGCCAGCTAATTCGTAAATTTTTTGTTCGATTTGGGAGATTTTATCGATGATAATTTTCCGGTATTGTTTGAGAAAATCGATGTCTAATTTAACGCCAGTAATTTCCATATCGGTAAGTACGCGGACTAATGGCATTTCTAATTCGTTAAAAAGTTTATCCATGCCCTGTACGAAAAGTTCTTTTTCTAAGATTTGCTTGAGTTGAAATGTAATATCAGAGTCTTCGCAGGCATAGTCTTTAATTTTTTCAGGCGGCAGGTTTCGCATGCTACCCTGGTTTTTGCCTCGTTTGCCGATTAATTCGTCGATGTGAATTGTTTTATAATTAAGATAAGTTTCAGCCAGGTAGTCCATATTGTGTTTAAGTTCAGGTGCAAGTAAATAGTGCGCTATCATTGTATCGAAAAGAGGACCTTTGACGTCAATACCATAGTTTTTTAGTACAATAAGGTCGAATTTGATGTTTTGGCCTATTTTCAAAATTTTTTCGTCTTGCAAAGCAGGTTTTAGCAGATTTAAAATTTCAAGGGTTTTATGCTGGTCTTTAGGTGTTGGTATGTAGAAGGCTTGATGTTTTTTGAAGCAGAAAGATATGCCGACAATTTCGGTCTGGTGAGGATCTATGGATGATGTTTCGGTGTCGAAAGTAAATTCTTTTTGTTGAAGCAGAGTCTGGTTAAGCTGTTTAATTTGTTCGAGGTCCTGGACAAGTCGGTAGTCAACGTCAAAATCTTTGATTGTTTTGTAAAGTTTTAGTTCAATATCGGCAGGATTTTGGTCGCCGAAGAGGGTTGGTTCTGAGTGTTCGTTGAGTATTCGCTGAGCTGTAGTCTTGAATTCCAATTCGTTAAAAATTTTAATCAATTTGTCTTTGTCAATGCCTTTGTATTCTAATTCGTCGGCAGTTATATCGATCGGGGCATCGGTGAGTATTGTAACTAATTTTTTTGAAAGAAACGCCAGGTCTTTGTTTTGGAGTAATTTATCTTTGAGTTTGCCTTTAATTTGGTCAATGTTTTGGTAAAGGTTTTCTAAAGATTGGTATTGCCTAATTAGTTTTAAAGCAGTTTTTTCGCCGATACCTGGGACTCCTGGGATATTATCAGCCTGGTCGCCAGCAAGGGCTAAGACATCGATGTATTGTTTAGGACTGTTAAGTTCATAGATTTTGCGGAAAGTATTTAGATCGATTATTTCAATGTCGTGGAGTTTAGTTTTTGGTTTGTATAACAAGACTTTATCGTCGATTAGTTGAAGGTAATCTTTATCAGGCGTCATTAAAAATACATCGAATGTGGTTGGTGCAAGTTTATAAGCTAATGTTCCAATGACGTCATCGGCTTCGTAACCTGGTACTTCGTAATATGGTATTTGGAATCCGTCTAAAATTTGTTTTATGTATGGTACAGAAAGTTTTATAGCTTCCGGGGTAGGTGGTCTGTTTGCTTTGTATTCAGGATAAATTTCGTTTCTAAAAGTAGGAGTCGAAGGGTCGAATACGACGGCGATATGTGTAGGCTTCTCATTTCGTAGAACTTCAGATAAAGTGTTGGTAAATCCTAAAATCGCAGAAGTGTTTAGGCCTTTTGAATTATAAATAGGGTTGCGGATAAAAGCATAGTAGGCTCTAAATATAAGTGCGTATGCGTCCAGAAGAAAGATTTTTTTCATGACTAAAGTTTTAAGTTTACAGTTTTGTTTTATTCATTATCTAAAGCATTCCATTCAGCATAAGAATTAGCTGTTTCCCAGAGTTTAACGCTAAATAACTTAACGTTGTCTGGTAAATGTCTTTTTATAATGTTCACAAATTCAATTATAAGATTTTCACTGGTTGGTTGAAATGGTTTTCTGTTTATAAGTTCTATGCCGACTTTTTCGTAGTTTAAATCGTTGTGTGGACTGTTTTCGTTAATGGTTAAATGGTGGTCGTGTGTGTCTATAATGTGCTGTTTGATGATTTTTTTTAGGTCACCGAAGTCGATAACCATGCCGTTTTTAGGTGAATTTGAGTCGTTAATAGGTTCGCCAATAACAGTGACTTCTAATTTGAAAGTATGACCGTGAATATTTTTGCATTTTCCATCGTAGTTCCAAAGAGCATGTGCCATTTCAAAGTCGAATATTTTAGTAAGTCTTATTTTAGGCATAGTTAAAATTTTTAAGGTTTTACGCTAATTTACAACAATTATGTAATTTTTTA
>WFZV01000152.1 GCA_015489395.1 Bacteroidales bacterium | reverse complement strand
ATTAAATTGTAGGCCGATAGATTGCAAGTATTTGTTTATTAAATCTTTATATTTTTCGAAAAAAATGATTTTCTGTTCTTTGTACAGTAAATTGACGTTTAAGGCAGTCCCACCAACCTGGAGAAAAGGGCTGAGGACCGGTATTTCAATCGATTGGTTTTTAATGATTTTGTCGTTATTTAAAAAGTACATGTAATTTTTTTGATTTTTTGCTAATTTAGCTCAAAATAAAATTTTAAGCAATGAAAAAATTTTTAGCATTTTTTTCTTTAGTGTTAATTGTAAATTTTGCTACTGCACAGGATTTTAAAGATGCTGTTAGCTATCTGGATTACATCAATCAAAAATTTTATACGATAAATAAGTCTTTTTGGCGGTACTTGAGGACTTCGGCGCACTCGACACGTGAGCGCAAGCAACTGAGAAAACGCCAGGATTTTATAAAAACCTTACAAAAAGAACGGGATGAAATTGCCCAGATGCCGCCATTTGAGGGAAATTCGCAGCTTAGAGACAGTATTGTAGCTTATTTGAACTTTGCCATTGCTATGACACAGGGAGATCTGGCAAAATTAGAAAAATTGCAAGCTCTGTCGAGTAATTCTTACCAGGATATGCTAAGATATTTACGAAAACAGTCTGAAGTCGAACATCTTTATTCAAAACGCTTTGATGCAGCTGAAGCTCAATTAAAAAAGTTCGCTGCAGAACATAATATAAATTTAATCGAAAGCGACGACAAACTTGCTAAAAAAGTCAAAAAAGCCAATGAGGTGATCGATTATCTGAACAAGTTTTATCTCATTTACTTTAAGCCAACAATAACGCTAAAATACATATTCTCAGCTATTTCTGACAACGATACTGTAAAATTGCAAGCACTTAGCGACACATTGCTCCAGGATATTGCCCATGGTCAGACCCTTGCAACAAATCTACCTGGTTTTGAGAACGATAATTCAATTAAATCCGCTACGCTCAAAGCCCTTGATAATTACAAAAAAATAGCATTTGACTATTTACCTGTGATAGAAGATTATTATCATTTAACCAACCAGGTTAAAGCCTACCAGGCTTACATGCACTCCAAAACCCAGGCCCAATGGACTCAGGAAGAAATCGACCATTACAACCAGTTAGTAAACGAGTACAATGCTACTTTGCCTAAAGTTAATTCGACAATCAAAAACATGCAACAGCTTTATATCCAGACCCAACAGGAATTTGAAAAAGTTTACCAGCAGTTTAAAGATAAACATGTGCCTGATTAATAGCGTTTTATCACGATGAAATAATCCAATCGTCCAGGACGGTCAATGGCAATGGACTCAATGTGTTTTACATAGTATCCGGAATATTTCGAAAAGAATTTTTCTTTTAGTTTTGGGTTGAGTATAAGTACGCAATTATTGGCAGTGTCAAACACTTGTTGGATTTTTTGGTAGTTTTCTGTGTAAATTATCTTTGATGAGGGCATAAATTTCTCTAAATAAAACGGTAAACTGGGCGGGTCGCCATAATGATTAGCCACCACGATGGTGGAGTTTATGCTGGCGTTGTTGTGGATATAACTTGCAGCTTTGAAAGGCGCATTTCTCAAATTATCGATTTTGGGCAAAATCAAAGCTAAAAACAAAAATAGAAATGTAAAGGCGTTAATTACCAATACTTTATACGATTTGTTTATTTTTTCGAGCCAGATCAGGACCAACCCATAAAACGTAAGTAACAGATAGAGCGTAACAATACCCAGGATTTGATCGTAAGTTGCAGTACTGAGAAATTTTTTACCAACATAAACCAACCCAGCGGCCAGCGCCAGAGCTATAAGCCCATGAAAAATACTGCTGTATTTGAGCCATTTAATATCGATTTTATCCTTTGCCGAAAGATACATCTGAAAACCAATAGCCATTGCGAATCCTGGATATGCCGCGATAACATAAGCAGGTAATTTGCTCTTTAAAAATTCGTAAAACAGCCAACCAGAAATTGTCCAGGCACCAATTAAAAACCACTGGTTTTTAGGCTTTTGCCAGAAAGGTTTAAGCATGTTCTTAAAAGCTGCCGGCAAAAACACAAAATATGGCGAGAAAAAGATTATTATCGTTACGAGGTAATATCCCACAGGACCTGTTTGTCCAAAAACAGCTCCATGGATACGGCGCAGGATATACCAGTCGATAAGCCATTTTACAAATTGCGGGTTTTGCTTCCATGCCAGATATCCCCAGATAAATAACGGCAATAGCGCAAACCAGCCAAACAAGTACGGATGTAAAATGATTAAATTTTTGCGTTTTGGATGAAAAATAAACAAGATAATTACGAAAAAGCCTGTAAAAATCAAAATCGGAGGACCTTTAACCAGCAAACCCAGGGCTATGGCGAAATAAAACCAAAAAACATACTTCCATTTTCGCCACAAAAGCACGTTGAGTAACGAAAAACCTGCTAATGTGTGAAAAAACAACAGTAATCCGTCGGTCACTGCAACTTTACCCAATAAAGGGGCAAAAAAGTTAGTACCCAGGACAATTGCCGAAAACAAAGCAGCTTGTTCACCAATGAACTTTTTACCGAAAAAATAAACCATTAAATAAGTTCCCAGCAGAGCTAAAGCTACGAAAAAACGCAGGGCAAAGGTATTTACACCAAAAATCTTGTACGACAGTGCGATTAACCAGAAATGCAATGGCGGCTTACGATGTGGCTCAGACCAGGTGAAATTCGGGACAATGTAATTGTGCGTTTCAATCATGCGTTTGGCAAATCCAGCATAAGCAGCTTCGTCCTGGTCCCATAGCGAAATTTTGCCGTTGTTGACAAACACAATTGCCGTTAGAGCAACGAAAACTAATATTGTTTTCCACTCGAAATTTAGCCGCATCACAGGACTTACTTAAGGTTGAATTCTTTTTTGATGATGTCGATTGCGTCTAATTTTTCCCATGTAAAGAACTCAACGTCTTTCTGGACAGGTTTGCCGTTTTCGTAAACAGTGATTTTTTTGGTATAAGGTGTACGTCCAAAATGTCCGTATGAAGCAGTAGGCAAATAAATCGGATTGCGCAGTTTAAATCTTTCGATAATTGCACCGGGTCTAAAGTCAAACATTTTCTCGAGGCGTTCTGCTATTTGAGCGTCAGTGAGGATGTTGCCTTTTTTGTCTTTGGCTTTTGCAGTTCCGTAGGTATTTACGAATAGTCCAATAGGTTTTGCCACGCCAATTGCATAAGCGATTTGAACCAGCATTTTGTCGGCCAGGCCAGCAGCTACAGCGTTTTTAGCCAGGTGACGCATTGCGTAAGAAGCTGAGCGGTCGACTTTACTTGGGTCTTTGCCAGAGAAAGCACCACCGCCGTGTGCGCCGTGTCCGCCGTATGTGTCGACAATGATTTTTCGACCAGTAAGCCCGGTATCACCATGCGGACCACCAATAACAAATTTTCCTGTTGGATTGACTAATAGTTTAAAATCGCCTGTGAAAAAGCGTTTTAAGTCAGGGTCTAACTTTGATTTTACGCGAGGGATAAGAATATTTGCAATGTCAGTACGGATTTTCTCAATCATATCGCGTTCTGCCTGTGCAATATCTTCTGGACGGTTGCTTTTGGGCTTTATAAATTCGTCGTGTTGTGTAGAAATTACGATGGTATCGACACGCAAAGGTTGACCGTTATTGTCGTATTCAATTGTAACCTGCGATTTGGAGTCGGGACCCAGGTAAGTCATTTGCTTGCCTTCGTGCCGGATTTCGGCTAATTCCTGGAGCAAGAAATGCGCCAGCTCGATTGAGTATGGCATAAGGTTGCCAGCTTCGCGGACAGCATAGCCAAACATAATACCCTGGTCGCCAGCACCCATGTTGAGCGGGTCGCCGCGTTCAACTCCTCGCCTGATATCTGGCGATTGGTCATGTATGGTTGAGATTATGCCGCAGGATTCGCTGTCGAATCTATAATGAGGTTTTGTATATCCGATTTTTCTGATAACGTCTCTGGCTACTTTTCTTACGTCAACCCATGTGTCAGTATAAACTTCGCCGCTCAAGACTACCAGTCCGGTGGTTACTAAAGTTTCGATTGCAACTTTAGAGTTTCTGTCTTTGCGGATAAATTCGTCTAAAAGAGCGTCAGAAATTTGATCAGCAATTTTGTCAGGATGGCCTTCTGAAACAGATTCTGAAGTAAAAAAGTAACTCATAAGCTCAAAAATTTAGATTTTTTTCAGATTTGCAAATTTAGCATTTATTTATTATTAATCGCCTAATCTTAGAATTTAAAAATTGCTAATTATGAGACGTGTTTTACTTTTTATGTTTTTTATCTCTATGATTTTCAGTCTGAAAGCTCAGGAGCAGGTTGTCTGGATCGGGATAGCACCTAAGTTTGGGTACGGAACGAGTTATTTTTACAATCAAAATTCGTTTTTTTCTGACGATAAAGTGCAAATAGCGCCGTTTAGTCAGAGTATGTCGTATGGCGGACGACTGTCGTTAGGCTTTGCAGGCGGGGCTATATCAATTTCAGCTGAGGTGATGAAAAGCGATTTTAGTCAAAACTTCATGATTTACGATACTGCTGCCCAGGGTGATTTTTATCATGCTAAATTATCAGCTTTGAGCTATGGTTTGTTATTTAAAACTTATTCGCAGACAGGGTTTTACGTTGAGTTTGGACCACAGATGAACCAGGTTTTAAGTGCGAAGCTAAACACTCAACCGATTACAGAGCATTTTTCTGGCAAGTTTTTTACAGGAGTTTTTGGCTTTGGATTTATGCCTTTGATTAGTCAGTTTTTTGAAATAAGTCTGGGCGTTCGTGGTATTGCTTCGTTTGGGTCGATAATGTCGGATAATTATTTTCTTTATAGCGCATCGCCAAATTATTCGGTAAATATGGGAAATAGTACGGTTTTGTTGTCGTTTATGCCGGTTATAGACGTAGATTTTGTATTTGCGAAGATGGGTAGGGCAAGCTGTGGCAAGTTTCGTATAATGCTTAACAGCAGCGGAACAAGAAAAGTGAGAATTCGTAGGTAATACGGCTAATGGACTGAACAGTAAGTTTTTAATCATAAAAAATATTCAGGGCTGCCTCATGCGAGGCAGCCCTGAAGTTTAAGAGTTTAGAGCGGGATCAACCTCAATTAGCTGTTGCTACCTTCAGATTTGCCAAGAGCAGCAAAACCTGCGATAGCGATTAAGATACCTAAGATGAGGTCTGTCCACAGGTAACCAGCACCTGTTTGCAATGATTTAATGAATGCAGCGATGAACAGTAAGATACCTGCAATTGTGCCGAGCCAGCCTTGCCATGGTTTTTCTTTAATCATGAGCAATGCAACGATAGTAACGATGATACCTACAATGAGGTTGTCCCACATAACTGCTGCTGCAGAGAATTTAAGAAAAGCAGCAATTATTAACCAGAGGCCTAATAGACCGTTAACCCATCCTTTCCACATAGTTCCAAGTTTTTAGGGTTTTGAGTTCACCCTAATATGTCCAAACGGTGTGCCATAATTGTAAGTGTTTGATTATTAATGGTTTGATTAGTTTGGTGTTTTAGAGATTTTAAGGAAACTGTGAAATGGTATTTCGCAGTTTTGAGGTCGGTGAATAGTAAGTTTCTGAAAATAAGATTTTTGTTGTGTGAAATGTGATTTCGCGTAGTGTAAATTAGATTTCGCAGTTTTTAGGGGTTTATTTGAAATTTTTTGGGTTGATGTTGTGTTTTGTCAGGAGGTTTTGGAGTTGACGTCGGTTGTATCCGCTGATTTCTGCTGCCCGTGAGATATTGCCTTTAGTGTAAGTGAGCAGTTTGTTGAGGTATTGTTTTTCCAATTTAGAGATGATTTTTTCGGTTTGTTGTTTTTTTAGTTCCTGGAATTGTTCCTTGCTCAAAGGTATATCAAAGCTCTGGTTAACAATTTCGTTGGGAAGATGGGATTTTGTGATGATACCATTTTTCGCAAAGATAATGGCCTGATGTATAACATTCTCCAGTTCTCGAATGTTTCCTGGCCAGCTGTAGTTGAGCAGGATTTGCATGGCTTCGTCGTCAACTTTGTATTTTAAGTTTTTGTTAGGGTTGTGTTTTTCGAGGAAGTAGTTGATAAGTATAGGGATATCGCCTTTGCGTTCGCGAAGAGGTGGTAGTTTAAGGGTTACGACGCTAATGCGGTAGTAAAGGTCAGAGCGGAAGTTTTTGTTTTGTATTTCTTTTTTAAGGTCGCGGTTTGTGGCAGTGATAAGTCGTACGTTAACGGGAATTTCTTTGGTACCGCCGACGCGTGTAATTTTTTTTCGTTCGACAGCGTGGAGGAGTTTTACTTGCAGGTCAAGTGGTAGTTCGCCGATTTCGTCTAAAAACAGGGTTCCGTTGTTTGCCAGTTCGAATTTGCCTTTTTTTGTTTGTACAGCGCCTGTAAAAGCGCCTTTTTCGTAGCCGAATAGTTCGCTTTCTAACAGTTCGTGGGGAATTGCTCCGGCGTTAATTTCGACCAGAGGTCCGTCGGCAACGTATGAGTGGTAATGGATGTATTCTGCCAAGAGTTGTTTTCCTGTTCCGGTTTCGCCTGTTATAAGGACATTTGCATCGGTTTTAGCTACCTGTTTTGCCAGTTCGAGGATTTTTTTCATTTCCGGGTCTGCAGTGATAATCTCAAATGGTTTTTCGTATTTTTTTAGTTTAGCTTTCAGTTCAGAGTTTTCGTGGACTAATTTGTAATAGTTCAGAGCTTTGTCAATGACGTGTTTTAGTTGGTCGATTTTAATAGGTTTCACGATATAGTCAAACACGCCGTTTTTAACAGCTTCGACAGCGTCTTCGATAGTGCCATAGGCAGTTACAAAGATTATAGGCAGGAAAGGATATTCTTTTTTAACAAATTCAAGGAGTTGTTTGCCGTCCATGCCCGGCATTCTAATGTCAGTAATAAGCAGGTCCAGTGGTTGTGATTGGATAATTGTTTTTGCTTCTAAGCCGTTTTTAGCAACAAAAATATTATAATCGTCAGAGAGACTGATTTTTACAATGTCCAGAAGTTTTGTTTCGTCGTCAACGAATAGGATATTTGGTTTTTGGTTCATTGGCATAATGGTTTAGATTGGAATTTTGACAATAAATGTGGTTAAATTGGGATTTGATGTAAGATGTAGCTCGCCGCCTAAAGTTTTTACAATGTTCATTACCAGTGATAGGCCTAAGCCGGTGCCATTTTCTTTTGTGGTAAAGAAAGGTTCGAAGATTTTTTGACGGATATTGTATGGAATCATAGGACCGTTGTTGCTAATTTCGAAGGTGAGGTATTTTGCATCGTTAAAAGCTTTAATTTTTACAAAAGCTTTGTCGTATGTGAGTTGTCCGAGAGCAACTGCCTGGTTTATTGCTTCAACAGCGTTTTTCGTAAGGTTGGTAAGTATCTGGTAAATGAGTTTAGAGTCAGAGTAGATTTGCGTGTTATTGACTTTATTTTCAATTATGTAAGTAATTTGGTTGTTGAGTTGTTCCAGAAAGATTTTAAGTTGTTCCAGAATTTTAGGTAAGTCAATTAGATTGTAGTTAACTGAGCCGATTTTGTAGAGTTTGAGGAAGTCGTTAATCAGGTTGTTAAGCCGTTGGATTTCGTCTTCGATGTATTGAATCATTTTATCGCGAATCTGAGGCTGGTCAAAGTGGGATTTAAGGGTTTGAGCTGCCATGGAAATGGTATTGAGCGGGTTACGAATTTCGTGAGCAACGCCAGCTGTGAGTTGTCCCAGGGCAGCTAATTTTTCCAGTTGTAGCTTTTTTTGTTCTTCTCCCTGGATTTTTTTGTAAAGGTAGTTTCTGTGAAGAAATACGCTTATTTCATTGCTGAAAATCTGTAGATTATCGATGTCGTCGTTTGTATATGGTTGCTGGTTGGTTTTGGGACCTAACATGATAATATAAAATAGCCGGTTTTTTCGCTTTATTGGTAAAATTATTTGAATTTTTTCTTTTTCTAAAAAATTTGCCAGATTTTCACAAATAGTTTCTGCTGTAAGTTCGAAAATATGAATTAGATCGGATTTATTGGATAAAAATTCGATAAATTTAGAGTTCTGACTAATGCTAAAATCCTGTTCAAGATTTTCAAAAGTTCGGGTCGATTCGTTGTATTTGAAATATTGTATATTGCTGGTTTTGAAGTTTTTGTGTAAAAATTCTTTGATTTTTTCAAGCAGCTGGTTATCTGGCAGGATTTCCATTAATTCTTTTGACAGTTCTAAAAAGCTATACCTGAACGAAAAAATTTTTTCTTTTAAATTTTTACTAATCGTACGGTTAATTATGCTGTCCAGTGGCTGGAAAAACAGCACTAACAGAAAAACCAACCCGGCATCGAATAGAAAACTATGGATTTTAAACAAATTATCAATAAAATCTATGGTCAATTTGATGAGCAAAACATAAATCGCCAATAAAATCGTCGAAAAGAAGTAATTTACAGCATTGCTGAAGGATTTAGTTTTATGGTCAGACCACAAGAAATTTATAATCAGATTGAAGAAAATAATGTCACTGAGTATGAACAGAGTCTTGAAAAAATAAAAGGTTGAATAGCGGCTGAAAAAGTTAATGTTACTGAGCATAAAAATGAAGAACAAAATACTTAGCCCGTAAATCAGGATTTTAAGAAAAATTCTATATCTGTGTGAAATGGTCCGTTTTGTTGTAAAATACATTAAAATTATGGCTAAAACAATGTAAACCAGGTCGATGGAGAAAATTATTAACATAAAAGGATTTAGCCTGCCGCTGAGCTGAAAATAAAATTGATTTTGCTTTGCCAGATACACAGTTTTTAAGCTAAAATCAGGAAAGGTAGCAGCAAGCAGCAGAATTGGAACAAAAAACACTATGGACAGGATGATGTTCTTTGTGACTCTGGAAAATTGCAGGTGTATGACGCTGAAAGACAGGATAAAGGCTGGCAGTAAAAATAATATTCTTACGTTTATCTGGGCGAAAAACAATGCTGTGCTTTCGTTACTCATGTTCAAAACAGCCAGATTCGACAGGTTCCACAGGCTTAGCACAGCAATGGTGAACAGCAACCAACGGTGAATGCTCTGTTTTTTTGGCGATAAGTAGATTTTTACAATATAAGCAAAGTTAAAAACAAACCCGATTATGTCCGGTAAACTGTAAATGTTCATCAGTGTGCTATTTTTAAAAACTTACTGTCGATTTTCAAAAACTTTTATCGCATCGGCAACGACAAACGTACTGCCACCAATAAAAATTAAGTCGGATGGCGCAGCCTGGTCTAAGGCTGCGCCTATCGCCTGATCAACTGTCTGGTAGCTATTGCCTTTTAATCCGAAATTAGCTGCTTCCTGCGCAAGCAGGGACGATTTCATTGCCCGTGGAACAGAGGCTTGCGTGAAATAATATTGTGCTTTTTGAGGCAGCAGACGAAGAATTCGCCCAGGCTCTTTGTCGTTAACCATGCCGAAAATAAAGTGTAATTTTTTGTAATTCAAATGGTTGATTTGCGAAACAACTGCTTTTATGCCATCTTCGTTATGTCCAGCGTCAGCGATAATTAGTGGATTTTTCGAAAGTATTTGCCAGCGGCCCATTATGCCAGTGTTTTCTACAACGTTTTCAAGTCCCTTGCGCAAATCTTGCTCAGAAACGTCGAATAAAGTGCGTTGGCGGATAACGTCCACGGTTTGTAAAATAATGGGTAAATTATCGCGTTGGTAAAAGCCTGTAAGTCCGAAAATCAGGTTTGGGTAAATTAGCTTACCCGAACGGTAAATGTCCACGCTAAGTTTGCCTTGCGAGTTGAGTTGCATATTTCGAACTGAATACAGGTGATTTGCCAGATAAACAGGGCTGTCTAATTGTTGTGCTTTTGACAGAAAAACGCTGCTTACCCATGGCTGCATAGGTCCTAAAATAACTGGCACATTGGGTTTTATGATACCGGCTTTTTCTGTAGCGATTTGAGTTAGAGTATTGCCTAAAAATTGCATGTGGTCATATCCAATGTTTGTTATTACCGAAGCCATTGGTGTGATGATATTTGTCGAGTCCAGTCGTCCGCCCATTCCGACTTCAATTACTGCAAGGTCAACGTTCATGTCAGCGAAATATTGAAAAGCCATTGCAACAGTGATTTCGAAAAAAGATGGGCGAAGTTGTTTAAAATAACCGAGATTTTGTTCAACAAAATTTACAACGTAATCTTCAGGGATTTTTTGACCATTAATTTTAATACGTTCGCGAAAATCGAGATAATGAGGTGATGTGTAAAGACCTGTTTTATAGCCAGCTTGCTGGAAAATGGATGCCAGACTATGGGCTACAGAGCCTTTGCCGTTTGTACCTGCGATGTGGATTGTCTTAAAACGTTTATGTGGATGGCCAAAATGTCTGTCCAATTCAAGTGTTTTGTCCAAATCATGCTTATAAGCTGCTGAGCCGATTCGTTGATACATGGGAAGCTGCGAATATAAAAAATCTAAAACTTGCTGATAAGTCATTTAAACAAAATTTATTTTTCGATAAATTTACAACAAATCGCACAATAAACAATCATGGAAATAAAACTGGTTGAGTATAACTCAGACGAATACCATAAATCTGTACAGCTCAGGGAAAGGATTTTGCGAATACCTCTTGGCAAACGCTTTAATCCTGAATATCTGGAACAGGATAAAGGCGATTGGCACTTTGCTGCCTTTGATAATGGCGAGATTATTGGTACTTTAATCGTTAAACCTCTTGATAAACAGACTATTAAAATCCGCCAGGTTGCCGTTGATACCCTGCAGCAAGGAAAAGGTATAGGCAAAAAATTAATGCAATACGCCGAAGATTTTGCACGTAAAAAAGGCTTTAAACATGCTATCCTGCATGCCCGGTTTTATACAATAGCTTTTTACAAAAAACTTGGATACAAAATAACTTCAGGACCGTTCATCGAAGTGGGTATGGAGCATTATAAAATGGAAAAAGATTTATGAGCGGCCTGAGGTCCACATTTTTTCATCTTTAGTCGATAACCATAAAACAAAAATTCCAATCACTGACATCAACGAATAAATAATCAAATCGTGCCACAGGTGTAATATCCACGCACCCAGAGCAAATAAAATACCGTAACCCATTACAATAGCCGAAATCCATGCTATAAAACGATTCGCGCCGACCGAAACATGTTCCATGTCCAAAAACCGTTCTACGGGCCGCCACCAGCCGCCGGGCTTGACTTTTGAATAGAATTTACCCAGAACTTCCATATCATCAGGCTTTGTCAAAAACGTGACGATAAGCCAGATTACTGTTGTCAATCCTACTGTGAAAAAGTACGAACCTGGAAAATGCCAGTGAAACACAAATTTAGCCAGACTATAACCCAGGAACGGCGCAAGCATAGCCGCAAGCTCTGACCAGGCGTTTATCCGCCACCAATACCAGCGGAGAATTAATACTAAACCCAGACCAGCTCCACATTGCAAAATGAATTGCCAGACACCGGAAATAGTCGTTACTATGGAAGTGAAAAACAACGAAACAGCAACCAGAATCAGTGTGATAACCTGGGCTGCGATAACTTTCTGTTTTTCAGTGAGTTTTTTGCGATTTAAAACAAGGTAAAAATCATTTGTCAAGATACTGGCACCAAAATTCAATTGCGTTGAAATGGTACTCATATAAGCAGCCAAAAATGCAACTAATAACAAGCCTTTAAGCCCGGATGGTAAAAAATCTTTCATTGCGAAAACATAACCAAATCTGAGGCTGTCCGACGATAAGTGCGGATACAAAATTATAGCAGACAATCCAACTAATATCCAGGGCCATGGACGAATAGCGTAATGCGTCACTTGAAACAACAAGGTTGCCCATATCGAATGCTTCTCGGTTTTTGTACTCATCATGCGCTGGGCAATATAACCGCCACCGCCGGGTTCTGCTCCTGGATACCAGCTTGCCCACCACTGCACAAGGCCATAAGCCAAAAAAGCCCCTAAACTTATGCTAAAGACTTGTGCTGCATTCGCTTTACCGAATTTAGGGAAAAACGACAATGCCCCGTCTGGCAGCTGGGCTTTTAAACCTTCGATTCCGCCAATCTTCTGGCTGTTAACCACAATAACCGCTAAAATTATCGAGCCTGTCATTGCAATTACAAACTGGATTACATCAGTGACAGCCACACCCCACAACCCAGAAACTGTTGAGTATAAAACTGCTGTGAGCATGGCTCCTAACATTATCCACATCAAAGTCGAGCCGTGTATGTTGAAAAACACTTCAATAATGGACATCAAAGCCAGATTTACCCATGCAATAATTAAACTGTTCATAAAAAAGCCTAAATAAAAGGCTTTGAACCCGCGCAGCCAATCAACGATTTTTCCGCTGTAACGGATTTTGAGCAATTCGACTTCTGTAAGGACTTCGGCACGTCGCCATAGATGAGCGAAAAACAATGTCGTCAACATGCCACCAATCAGGAAATTCCACCAGAGCCAATTGCCAGATATACCGTTTTTTGCAACAAGTTCGTTGACAGCCAGTGGTGTATCAGCTGCGAAAGTGGTGGCAACCATGGACAAACCGGCTATCCACCATGGTAAATTTCGTCCGCTAAGAAAGAAATCTGTAAGCGACCGGGATGCACGATTTTTATAAATAAGTCCAATAACAACAGTAAGCACGATGTAAGCAGCGATTAACAACCAGTCAATTATTGTCATCATCGTCGATTTTAGGATTTTTGGGCGGAACCGGGTCATAGCCGTACGTACCCCATGGGTTGCAGCGTGTTATGCGTTTGAGAGCCAGCCATGTTCCGCGCAATATACCGTGTGTTTTTATGGCTTCGATGGTGTAATTGGAGCAAGTTGGCACGTGACGGCAGGTGCCGGGTAAGATTGGCGAAATAAACAGCTGGTAAAAACGCACAGCTGCTACAAACGCTGAGCGTAAGCCCTGGTCGAGTATTTTTAAAATGCGTTTTAACAAGGGGCAAAGGTCTAAAATTTAGCGCAAAATACAATTTTCGCTGGATATTTAAAAATCTTGCTGTTGGTGTAGTTTTGCTTACGTTTGTCCAGGGGCTATAGCGAATAAATCTGAATTTTTCGAAAGGGCAGAGTATTGACGCACCCGGGAAATGACTTTGTGCTGGACATGGGACTGTGGAGGGACGAGAAAAGGCGGCGCTGAAGCGCCGCCTTTTCCCGTCATTTTTTTATTTCTGTCGTAAAGTCACGGAATTATGTCCAATTTTCCGTACGTACCAAACAAGGTACGGTGAAAAACAGAGGAATTCTCGTTTATTCTAATTTCATGCGGACAGTAAACAGGAAATTGCGCGGAGCCTGTGGAAAATAGCCGTTCATCTCGTGCAGTTTGCCGTTTGAATAGTATTTGTAAACCCAGGCAAAGGTCTCGTATTTTTCGTTTAGTACGTTGTTGATTTGCAGGATAAAGTTGATTTCAGGAACCAGCCGGGTTTTTAAATCGTACTGGAACCTGAGGTCATTGACCCAGTATGGATGCAGGCTTCGTTCGATGTTTGAAGTATTGTCGATGTATTGACGCCCAACGTATTTGGATATCCATTCGATTTGTAAGTTTTTGTTTTTCAGAGGTTTAATCAGTAAGTCGCTTGCACTGATAATTGGCGGGGAGAACGAAATATCGGTTGTTCCCAGCGTATCGACAATTTGTTTTGGCCAATGGTCCCAATCGTCGGTGTGGTCGATGTAATTGAGGATTTTGTTCTGGCTAAGAGAGAGGTTAGCGTTCCAGTCCAGCCATGAAAATGGTCTTATACCCCATGCCAGTTCGATTCCAGCGCGGTAACTCCGAGGGACGTTTGTAACGATTGGAGCGCCCACGTCATTAATTTCGCCAGTGAGAATCAACTGGTCGTAATAGTCCATGTAATAGAGGTTTGCGTTGAAAATCATGTTAGAGCTATGGAATTTGTAACCAGCTTCGTAGTCGTAAAGAGCTTCAGGTTTAGGTGTTTTTCCAATTGGATAGTCGGTGAAGTCGCTGCGTTTTGGTTCGCGGTGGGCCACAGCAACAGATGCGTAAATGCTCTGGTTGTTAGCGATTTGATACAAGAAACCAGCTTTGGGGTTGAAGAACAGGTATTGATGGTTTTGTGTAATATTTCGTAAATCGTCGTCTAAGCCGCGGATATGGTATTTTATGCCGCGTATTTGCAGGTCAACGAAGAGGTTGAGCCGCTGACCAATGTTGAGGTGAGTTTTGTTGTAAACGTTGAAATCTGTTTTAACGCCAAGGTTTCTATACCATTCGTAGCGGATAGGTATATCGCCAGCGTATTGCATCCAGATTATTCTACCGAAATGCCAGCCGTTGTATTTGTTAAATCCACCGCCAAATGCAGTGCTGAAGTTGTCTTTTGTGTAAGAGAGAGAGTAAATCAGTCCGTAAAAGTCATTATCGAGCCATTTACGGCGGATGAGGTCTGTTTTTTCGATGGTGTCGTTGCCTATGATAAGTGGATTTAAGCCGTAGTCAGTGTATTTTTGATGGTCTTTGTATTGTTCGTAATATCCACCGCCTTTGGTGTAATGCAGAACAGCATTGAAGTTGAGGTTTGGATTGAATTTGTGGGCAACGATGAATTGGTAGTGTGTTTGGAGGTAATGGTCGATTTCGTTGTCGTAAGTATATGGGTTGTAATGGCGGTTTGTATCGAGGATTTCTTTCGGTATTCCGTACCATGCCTGGTAGGTTTCTTCAAAGCCGGAGAAAATGAGTCCAGAGATAAGAGTTTTTTTAGTGAAATAACTGCCTGCCAGGTAAAAAGATTTGAGATTCGACCATGCGCGGTCAATGTAGCCGTCGCTATGGATTTTCGAAAGTCGCAGGTCAAAGCTAAAATGATTTTTGATTTTGCCAGTGCTAAGTTTTATAGAATGTTTCCAGGTGTTGAAAGAGCCTGCAGTGTTAATAATTTCAGCAAAAGGTTTAGGAGCGATTTTAGTTGTATTTAGGTTTATTGTAGCACCGAAAGCACCAGCTCCGTTTGTTGAAGTGCCGACACCGCGCTGTATTTGTATGCTATTGACAGATTCTGCAATATCTGGCAGGTCCACCCACCAAACTCCGTGGGATTCAGGGTCATTGAGAGGCACGCCGTTAATTGTTACATTAATTCTCGTAATATCTGTGCCGCGGATACGGATTTGTGTGTACCCAACGCCATTTCCTGCGTCAGAGCTAACTACTGTCGAAGGAGTCAGTCGCAGGATGTAAGGCATGTCTTGTGCTAAGTTGTAAGCCTGGATTTTTGTTCTTGGCAAGTCAGTGTATGCTATAGGTGTACGGCTGTCGGCTCGCAGGGCAGTTACGACTATTTCGTCCAGTTCCTGTGTGGTTGTTTTGAGTGTAATGTTGAGAGTTAGGTCGTGGTTAATGTTGAGTTTTTTCATATAACTTTCGTAACCGACATAAGTTACCTTAATTGTGTAGGAGCCTTTAGGCACGTTTTTGAAAGTAAAATGGCCGTTGTTGTCGGTAAGTGTTTGAAACTTAGTGTTTAACAGTACAACAGAAGCTCCAGCAAGAGGTTGGTTTTGTTCCCCCTTTACTGTACCTTTGACTGTGAATTGTGCAAAAGTTAGCATAGGCAGCATAATAGCTGCCAGCAGCAGAGCAAAGATTTTAGCCTTCATTTTTTTAGATTTTAAAGTTTCCTTATCGCGAAAAGGAGGGGGAGTCTGTTAAGGCTCCCGGGTCAGCATTACCTGTCCCGGTAATAGGGGTATGTTCTCAGCCGTTGAGGCACCCCCGCCTTTTCTGTGGCAAAAATAAGATTCTGTAAGTTTTTAGCAAGAGATT
>WFZV01000151.1 GCA_015489395.1 Bacteroidales bacterium | reverse complement strand
CCTTTAAGAAATTCTCGTATATCTAAAACTTTTTTGCCAGGCATCTGGATTTTTAGAATGTGAATAAATCCGTCTTTTACAGCCACTTTCATAAAGTTTTTATCGTCTGACAAAATGGTTTTTGTCTTTAAATTATGCTGGTTTGGTTCGAACTGTGATTTAAAAATTTTTACGAATTCGTAGATTTTTCCTGTTTCGTGGTTTTTCAGGTTTGTCCATGCTCCTGGATATGGAGAAAGGCCACGGATAAAATTGTATATTTGCAAACCGTTTTTGTTCCAATCGATTTGACAGTCCTGTTTTTGGATTTTAGGAGCTGTCTTTAGTTCGTCGATATCTGACATAAGTTGTTCTTGTGGAATGGGCTGTGCTTTGCCTTGCTCGATAAGTTTTACAGTTTCGACGACCAGGTCAGCGCCTATTTCCATAAGTCTGTCATGTAAAGTGCCAGCGTCGTCGTCGGGATAGATTTCGACTTTTTTACGTAGAATGATGTTTCCTGTGTCGATTTTGTCATTGATGAAGAATGTCGTGACTCCGGTGTATTTTTCGCCGTTTATAAGCACCCAGTTGATAGGAGCTGCGCCGCGGTAATTGGGTAGATACGAAGCATGAAGGTTAATCGTTCCCTGTCGCGGAATTTGCCAGACTTGACGTGGCAAGAATCTGAAAGCTACAACTACTTGTAAGTCCGGATTGATAGTTTTTATTTTGCTTAAAAATTCGTTATCTTTAAGTGAAGCAGGCTGTAGTACAGGCAGATTAAGTTGTTGAGCTGCTTGTTTTACAGGGCTTGGTTTGAGTTTCAAACCGCGTCCGGCTGGTTTGTCCGGTGTAGTTACTACTGCTGCAATCTCATATTTAGCATCGTACAAGCGTTTTAGCGTCTCGACTGCAAATTCTGGAGTACCGTAAAATACTATTTTCATGATTGATTTTTGTTTTTGTTAAAGTAATTTTGAACTAAATTAGCAAACAAATTTATTAATTATCGTTGATGATGAAAAAATATCCGCTGTTCATATTATTAGCGATTTTTTTATTCGTTTCGTGTCAAAAACCTAAGAAAACTGAGCAATATCCTATTTTAGATTTTGGAAATTATACGCTTGCCAGGGTTAAATTAGATGTAAATCTTACGGATTTGTCTGAGAAGCAGAAACTTATGCTTTTAAATTTGATTAAAGCTGCCACTTATGCCGATTCAATGTTTTTGTACGAGAGTGCTGGAAAATATGCCGAGCTTTATCAAACTTTAGACGATAGTTTGCAGCGGCTGCGTTTTAAAATAAATTTCGGTCCATGGGATAGGTTTAATAATAATTTGCCTTTTATTTTAGGAGTGTCTCAAAAGCCCAAAGGCGCTAATTATTACCCGGTTGACATGTTAATCGAAGAATTTAACCAATTAAAAGACCCTTTGAAATATAGCCATTATACATTTATTCGTCGCGATAGTTCTGGACGTTTATATACAGTACCTTACAAGCAGATGTTTTCCAGCTGGAACGAGAAGGTTGTTAAATACCTTGAATTAGCCAGTACAGTATCAGAAAATGAACGTTTTACCAGATATTTGCAGTTACTTGTAAACTCTTTGCGGACAGACGATTATTACAAGTCTGATTCTTTATGGTTAAAACTTGATTATGACATAAATTTTGTTTTTGGTCCAAAAGTCATACAGGAAGACCGTCTTTTAGGCATAAAAGCTGACCATCAGGCATTTGTACTATTACGAGATAACGATTGGACTGCTAAAGTGCAGCGTTACCAGCATTGGCTTAAGTACTTTCAAATGGCATTACCAGTAAAACCGGTTTATCGCAGGGAACAGCCTGGAAGTTCGTCAAAAATGGTTGTTTATAACGTTGTTTATTACGGAGGAAGTGCGCATGCTGGACCTGTTATTTTTTCAGAAACATTGCCTATAAATCCACGCTTTCAAATCGAACAGGGTGGTGAGAATATGCTTTTTAAAAACGTGATTTTCGCTAAATATAAGGCTATTGTTGACCCGCTCGCTGATTTGGTTTTAATCCAGAGCCAGAGTAAGTATGTCGAAGATACTGCTTTTTTTGCCAGTACACTTTTATGGGAAATAGCTGATAATCTTGGAATACGTAATACTATTAATGGCCGCGGAACAGTGCGGTATGCTTTGCGTGATTATTATTCTGTCATCCAACATATTAAAAATAATCTTCTAATTTTGTTTTTAATCGATAAATTAGACAGTATCGGCGAATTGTCCGGTAATTTGAAAAATTACTATTACACTTTTGCAGTAGATTTAGTTCGCCAAATACGATGGGGACCTGAAACAGACTACGGATTAGCTGCTTTGGTGATTTTTAATGAGCTATTTAAACAAGATGCAATTGATTTTTTGCCAAACCAAAAATTAATTTTACATTTCGATAAAATAAGAAAAGTCGTTTATCAACTTATTGCTAAAGTCATTGAAATACAGGGAAATGGCGATTATCAGGAGGCTGCACATTTTATTTTGCAGAACAAATTTATTTCTCAAGATTTACAAAAATTGCTTGATCAAATCGAAAAATCCAAAATACCTATCGATATTTATATCGAACAGGGAACAGATTATTTAAACTTTAACTAAAACTTAAAGTTATGAAACGAAGAAAAATTTTGTTAAAACTTTTTGGACTACTTTTAATATTTGTTGTTATTGCCCTTATTCTCACGGTTTTTACGTTTTCTAAGAAACAGGTCGGAAAAAAACAATATGTCGTCCAACAATTAGTTTATTTGTCGTTAAAGCAATTGCATTACCATCCTAAACCCTTTGACGACAAACTGTCTGAGCAAATTTTTGGTGAAATCATAAAGAATTTTGATTATGGTAAAAGATTCTTCCTTAAGTCTGATTACGATACATTCGCACGGTTCAAATACTTTATCGACGATTTGATAAAGCTGGATAACCTGCAGTTTTTTAATCTGGTTAAAAACGTTTATGTCCAGCGCTTGTCCGATGTTCAGGGCTTTTACCAGGAGATTTTAGACAAACCTTTTGATTTTACAAAAAAAGAATACATAGAACTTGACCCAAAAAAGCTTGACTATGCCGAAAATTTGGACCAACTCAAAGAAAGATGGCGAAAAATCTTAAAATACGAAACCCTTTTGCGCCTGTCTAATTATCTGGACGAACAAGAACAAGCACGCAAACGACACGATACTACTTACAAATATCAAACATTTGAACAATTAGAGGCTAAAGCCAGAAAAGAAGTCAAACAGCAATACAAGGACTGGTTCGATTTCATGAAGCAAATGACTGATAATGATTATTTTTCGATTTATATCAATTCGATTACAATGACCTTTGATCCACATACACAATATTTCCCACCAAAAAAAGAAGAGGACTTTCAAATCTACATGTCTGGCAAATTAGAAGGCATTGGCGCAACACTTCAATACAAAAATGGCGAAATACGTGTAGTAAAGATTATACCAGGCGGCGCTGCCTGGCGCGAAGGCGAGCTGGAAGTTGGCGACGTTATATTGAAAGTGGCACAGGACGACCAACCACCTGTTAGCGTCGTTGGCATGCGACTGGACGATGCAGTGCGGTTGATTCGCGGACCTAAAGGCACAAAAGTTCGCCTTACTGTCCGTAAAATCGACGGTACAATCAAAGAAATATCTATAATCCGCGACGTAGTAATAATAGAGGATACTTACGTGCGTTCTGTTATTTTGTCTAAGCCCGGTAGTAAATACAAATTTGGCTATATACTTATCCCAAGCTTCTACGCTGACTTTCAACATCCTAAAAAAGGACGTAGAGTGTATAAAGATTTACGAAAAGAACTTTTAAAACTCAGAGACCAGAAAATCGACGGACTTATTATTGACTTGAGAAATAACGGCGGTGGATCGCTTGTTGACGTGGTCAAAATGGTGGGAATGTTTATAAAACATGGACCCGTTGTCCAGGTCAGAAATCCTAAAGGCAAGGTCGATGTACTGAAAGACAAAAATGATTCGATTCTTTACAAAGGTCCATTGCTGGTCATGGTTAACGAATTTAGTGCATCTGCATCAGAAATTTTTGCCGCTGCTATCCAGGACTACCACAGAGGCGTAATTTTTGGCGCTAAACATACATTTGGCAAAGGAACCGTGCAAAACATGATTAATTTTGACGACATTGTCAAAGACAATTCACTCAAACCATTAGGCGCATTGAAAATCACTATCCAAAAATTCTATCGCATAAATGGCGGTTCTACACAATTGAAAGGCGTTATACCTGATATTATCGTCCCAACTCAATTGATGTACGTTAAGACCGGTGAACGTCAGGAAGACTATCCTTTGCCATGGGACGAAATTAAACGAGCTAAATACAAAACTTGGCGCGTAAAATATAATGTCGAAAAACTCAAGGAACTTAGCAAAAAACGGGTAGAAAACGACTCTATTTACCAGTTTATTAAGCAGTATGCACGACTGCTTAAAAATATGCAAGACCAGAAAACTGTCCCACTAAATCTGCAGGAATATCGAAAAATGATAAAACAGCGTCGGAAAATTAACAAAGAATTCGCTAAAATCCGTAAAAAGGACAAAGGTCTGAACGTGACTTTCTTAATCGACGATAGCAAGAGATTCAAAACCGATACAATTGCCGCAATGCGCTATAAAGATTGGCGCAAAGCTATCAAAAGAGACATCGAACTGCCTGAAGCAGTTAACGTTCTTACCGATATGGTCGAAAAACGATAAACTTACTGTCAAAATTTAACAAATAACCGCCAGCCTGGCAGCTTTTGGACAAGGCAGATAGGCTGCAAGCAGCAGCCTATCTGCCTAAATTTTATTCTTTTGCTTGAATTCCACTAAACTTAAACGAAATATTTTGCTTGTTAAAAGTTGATAAGACGAAAAAGATTTGCTAAATTTAGAAAAATTTTAAACATTTTTTCGCTATGAAACGTTTTTATACCATTTTGCTTTCCATTGCCTTAAGTCTTTTTTTTACTATCAATTTCAGCTGCGACGGCGGTGGAAATTCTAAAACTGCAGCTAAAAATAACACTTCTACTCAGCAAACAACCAGTCAGCAGACGAATACAAGTGTTACCCAGCAGAACCAGCAACAAAACACAAATAAAGCTGCGCAAGAGCAACTTTACACATTCCGAAATTTGAATTTTGCGATTTGGTTCCCGGAACAGCCAAAAGTTAGTTATGACACGATTGTCGATAGCGGTTATAAAGTCGATTTTTATTCTGTTGTACTGTCAAACGATGATCACACTTACATGGTTGAAGTTGCTTTTTACCCTGGCGATGCACTTAAGGACGTTTCTGACCAGGACCTGCTGACAAACGTAATGAAGGGATTTTTAGGCTCAATTAACACCGAACCAACGAGTTTTAAATTTAATACAGTTCAAGGTCGAAATGGCTTAATTTATTCATTTCAAGCTAACGGAGGTTATTACGTTGTACAAAATGTCATAAATGGTTCGGTCGTATATCAAATTTTAATCGGTAAATTAGGCGAAAAGCCAACAGACGAAGAAATAAACCAGTTTATCGGCTCATTTAGATTTTTGAGCTAATCTTAAGTTGACGAAAAACTTATAAATTATCGCAAAATCTCCGGAAAAATGTCGAGTCAAAGGCTGGCACGGTTTGAAATATTTATCAGCTGTGCCAGCCTTGGTGTTTTATGGGGAGAGTGCGGTTTTCGAAATCCATATTTCTGAAATTTGTTTTTCCGAAAAATAAATTTCGGAAAAATATTTTTCGCTTGCAATATTTTTCTCACCTGATTTTTTTGTAAACGTATGAAATTGGGTTAGGTCTTTACTTTTGTTTTAAGGTTAATCGTTTCATAAGTCTTTATATTTCCAGTTTTGTCTATTGTGAGAGATTGTTTTCGCTGGTTTATGCTGTCTTAGCTAAGGAGAATTAGAAAATTGAGTTTTAGTTTTTTTAACAATAAAGACTTGCAAAAAACGAAATAATCGATTTACATTTGTAGTGTAATAGATAAGTAATACACTAAAACAAAAGTTTATGATTGCGATTCAAAATTTAAAATTCCGTTACGGCAAGCAGGCATGGTTATTCGATGATTTAAATACTAAGTTTGAAATGGGAAAGATTTATGGGTTATTAGGCAGAAATGGTGCAGGAAAGACGACTTTATTAAAATTAATTTCAGGCCTGCGTTATGCGCATCAGGGAAGGGTAGAGGTTGCTGGCTATGATAGCCGCAGACGCCTTCCTGATATGCTACAAAAGATTTTTATGGTACCCGAGCAATTCAGGTTGCCGGGGATGAAGGCTGTTGAATATGCCAATCTGTATGGCTGTTTTTATCAAAAGTTTGATTTCGACGGGTTTGCGGGGTTGATGGAAGAGTTTGAGCTGGATATTCAGGAAAAGCTAACCGAGATGTCGTATGGCAAAAAGAAAAAGTTTTTAATAAGCTTTGGGTTGGCGACCAATGCTGAGGTTTTGTTATTGGATGAGCCAACGAATGGTCTGGATATCCCTGCCAAGATGAAGTTTCGTAAGATTATGGCTAAATCATTGACAAATAACAGATTAGTTGTGATTTCAACGCATCAAGTAAAGGATATTGAAGGTTTGATTGACCATGTTAAGTTTATTGACAAGGGCAGGATAATTTTAGACAAATCCCTTGATGAGTTAGCTGATAAATTAGTTTTTACCACAGTAAGTGATTTGACCGGTCAGGAGCTTTATTCCCAGAAGATTTTTGGGGGTTGGCAGGTAATTTTGCCAGCTTCGGGGCAATCGTCATCAATGGTTGATTTGGAAATATTATTTACAGCAGCCATTGCAAAAGACAGTAAATTGTTAAATTTTTTAAATTCTAAAAATTAAAAGCCATGAAAAGCAATTTTTTCAACTTCAATAGATTTGTGCTGCAACTTAAGCGGGATGTGGCAATTTACTACAAAATTGCATTGATTTTATACAGTATAATTGTTTTGCCGTTTTTGATAAAGCTGTTTTTGGGTATGTTTTCTTTTAAAGTGTTGCCAATGGATATGGAATTTCAAAAGTCTATATTTTTTAAGGTTTTACCATTAGTCGTGTTTATTTTTTCAGCTTTTTCGTTCAGGGACTTTCGCAGCGATTTGTCTGCTCAGTTTTATTTGATGTTACCAGTGTCGCATTTTGAGAAGTTTTTGTCAATGTGGGTTATTGTTTTTGTTTTAAATCCAATAGCTACAGTGATAGCGTTTTATGTTATAGATGTTGTGTTTGTGGTTTTCACATGGATTTTTACAAAGTATTTTGCGATTTTTAATATTTTCCACATTTTCCAAGCAGGTAGTATTGAATTTACTCTATTGAAAGCAACTTTTATCAAGTATTTGGCTTTTATGACTATCTTCTTTGCCGGGGCAGCCAGCTTTAAAAAAGATGCCTGGCTCAAGACTTTGTTAGTATCGTTTGTAATTTCGTTTGCTTTGGTTATTGTTTTGAGTTTAACAGTTTTTGCTTACATTAGTTTGTTAAAACACATTTGGAATATAGATACTTATCAAATTTCGTTGGCATATAATGTAAATCCGTTTGATGATACCAGCTGGTACTCGCAATTGGTTTATGCTGTAGGCATTGTTGTTTTTACAGCATTAGCTTATTTTAAAATAATCGAAAAAGAAGTTTAAAATGCAATTTCATGATCGAAAAGCAATTTATTTGCAAATCGCTGATTTGTTTTATGATCAAATTTTACGTGGCCGCCTTAAACCGCATGACCGTATTCCATCGGTACGGGAATTGGCCGCCCAATTGGAGGTAACACCTAATACTGTGCAGCGCTCTTATGCCCATCTGCACGAAAAAGGAATTTTTTACACCAAGCGCGGAATAGGTTATTTCGTCAGTGAAGATGCTGTCGAGCGTGCAAGGCAAATTAAACTGCAAGAGTTCATCGATGAGGAGTTACCTCTGTTATTTTCTCAGATGGAGGCTTTAGGCCTTGATTTTGACCAATTAAAACAATATTATCAAAACTTTAAAAAACGTCAACAATGAAAAAAATCAAAATAAGTTCCCTGTTATTCTGGGGCTACATAGCTTTCATTTACTTAAGCTTTGTGGGCTTCCTTATCTACTTAGGCTTCAAAGTAAAAAATTACAAAGACTCTAAGCCTAAAGAAATTTATTTCCTAAAAGATTATTCTAATGTTATGCCGGTTAAAAAATTCGATACTCTAACGGTTAAATCCGCTAAAGAACTTGACATTGTTAAAATTCAGGATACTTTTATCGTGGCTTCAAATGGAGAGTTAAATGTCACACAAATAGGAAATAGCTTGATTATTGGGTCAGGTGACAAGATAGGTGTTGTTTCTGGAAATTCTAATCTAATTTTAAAAATCAATAGTGATTTATCTGTATCTGCCAAAGGCTTAAAAAATCTCACAGTTATTGGCGATAGTGTTGAATTGCAACTATCGGCTGGGTATCTGGATAAATTAGTCTTAAAAATGACGAATAGCAAAGTTAACGTTGGTGCTGCTAAAATTGACAAAATCGTATTGAACATTGTACATACCAACTTTAACCTGGCTTCTGTGGGTGTAAAAGAAATAACTGGTTGGGCTGATTCCACAAGTCTTATTGCTGCTGTACGTATCTTGGGTAGTAAAATTAACGTCAAGGGCGGAGCAAAAGTCTCAACGAATAAGAAATAGATTTGTTCCAACTTTAGAAGAATGATTAAAACAAAAAAATCCAGAAATTTACGATTAATGGGAAAAGCTGCCCATTACGGCAGCTTTTCCCACAGACATAAAGTCTATTGGACTTAAATCTATTTTACAACAGGTTGTTTGATGTTAGGATTTTATTTGTGCTGACTGAGAATCTTTGTTTACGTATGGTATTTTACCAGCAAAGACGACTACGACTTTGATTATATCGTTGTCTTTTAAGCCTTTATTTAACAGTTCTTTATAATACTGCTTACGTTCAATTTGTTTAAGTCCTTGTTGCAAAAGATTTTTTATTCGTTGGTTAAAGTCCTGGTCGCTTTCATTGTCACCTTGTTTGTCTGTACGTTTAATTTTGATTATTATACCTTTAAAATCAGGTTGGCGCGGAATAAGTAAAATATCGTATCTGCCTTCACCGCTTTCACGATTGGATTTTATTTCGTAATAATCACCCAAAATAGCCAGAAGTCCAAGTAAATATGCGTGGAATACGTATTCGTTGAATTTTTGTGTGTCGTAGTAGCTGAAAGTGTCTTGCATTACGCGGCGGAAACCCTGTTCAAATTCGTCTAATTGACCTTGAATTAAAGCTCTGAGTGTTTTGTCCAAAAGGCTTTTTTGTATTCGCAGCTCGTTTTTTATCCAGTCAATAACCGTCTCCTGGAAAACAGTTTTGACTTCATTGTTAGGAATTTTAAGCAAATAAGTTGAATGCCAGAGTTTTTCTGTAAATGTAAGATATCCACTAAATAGCATTAAAGTCCAGAGTAAGTCTTTATCGGTTTGGAGGTCAGAAAAAACGAAATTTTCGATAATATCTTTTGCGACTGTGCCTCCCTGGAGTAAAGTTTCGATGTCAAAGCGGATTTGTTCGGCTTCTTGTTTTTGTATTTCGTGTTTTATCAGTGCATTTGTGCTTGTTTGTGTCCAATATGAATGAAAGCCTTGTTCGGGTTTGCTTATAAAATTTAGTACAGACCATGGGTTATATATGTCTGTTAGATTTCCTATTCTGTAGCCATTGTACCAATGTTTTACTTGCTCAAAGAGTTCGTATTTCCCAAAATATTTTAATAATTCAATAACTTCTTGTTCAGTAAAACCAAAGTAATTTTCAAAATAGTTGTTCAAAATTGAATAAACGTCTATATTATTCAGTCCAGAAAAAATGCTTTCTTTGGAAACCCGTAATATGCCTGTAATGACAGCTTTATAAAGAAAAGAATTGTCTTTTAGACCCGAACTAAGAAAATTTCGCATAAATGAAACAATTTTATCATAATATTTGTCATAACCGTGATGTATAGGTGTATCATATTCATCGATTAAGATTATAACTGGCTTTTTGTGATGGTTGTATAGCAATTCGGACAAAAAGCTAAGACTTCTTTGATAATCGACAGACCAGGCTTCTCGATTGAGAATTTTATTGAATAATTTTTTATCCGTTGAACTAATGTGGTTACTTTCAAGTAAATATTGGTGTGCTTTAAACAGGTCAGTAATGACTATAACAAGTTGCTGATAACATTCTTCCCAGTTATCGAATTTTACATCTTTTAAAGTTAGAAAGATAACAGGGAATTGGCAGCAAAAATTATCTATTATTTGTTGATATTCTGCTATTTTAAGTCCATCATAAAGTACTTTATTTTCAGGGTGTTGTAAGTCAAAAAAATATCGTAACATTGAGAGATTGAGCGTTTTTCCAAACCTGCGTGGACGAGTGAAAAGAGTAACTTGCGCACCAGAATCAATTATTTCTTTTATAAATAAAGTCTTATCGACATAGTAACCATTGCCTGTTATCATATTTTTGAAGTCCGAAACTCCTATAAGTATTTTTTTCATTGTCCTTTTTATGTGGTTTTAGTTAAAAATAATGGTTTTAGCATAAAGAGTAAAAATTTTTCTTCAAACCTTTAGCTTCTAACTGACAAAAATGTTGTCCAGTTTACGATCCTGGAAAGTTAGCGGAGTTTTATCGAAAAACACAGATAATTTGCTTTATATTAAAATTTTACAGGTGTTTGTAATTACGTTTAAAGCTTTTAAAAATCATCAGAAAAAAACAACCTGTCACTATGTCATTTTACCTTAATCGAGCGATATCTTCTTTATACGACTGTTTGTAAGCGATATAACGGGCTAAAATGTAAAGATAGTCAGAAAGTCGATTTAAATATTTAATAATTAACGGATTAACGTATGAATGCAAACTCAACTCAACTACATTACTTTCAGCTCTACGGCATACTGCTCTGGCAATATGGGCAAAAGCAATCTCCTGTGTACCACCAGGTAGGATAAAAAATTTCTGAGGCCCGACAATGGATTCGTATTTATCAATTAAATTTTCAATTTTTTCTATGTCGATTTCGGATATTTTAGGTAGTCGGTCGTTGTAATTTTCTTTTGGGTCTGCCAGAAGTCCTGCTATTTTGACCAGGTCTGTTTGTACTTGCAAAAGAAAATTTTTGCACGTTTGGCTAATATTCAAAGACCGTAAGAGGCCTAAATACGATGAAAGCTCGTCAATGCTACCAATCGCACGAATTCTAATACTGGCTTTTGAGACCTTTTCGCCACTTAATAAACGGGTGGTTCCATTATCGCCTTTGGTTGTGTAAACTGACATTTTGTCCTTAATTTTGAGATTTATGACAAAACTTAATCTTTACAAAGATAAAAAT
>WFZV01000150.1 GCA_015489395.1 Bacteroidales bacterium | reverse complement strand
TTCGTACATCAAATTAATGCTTAGCCAATCAAGGCCATATTTTTCAAGTAGCTCTTTATCAGCGAAAAAGTCTTTCTCAAAGTCTGAAAGCTCATCATATTGTTCTTTAGCCTTTTTGTAAATATTTACAGCTTCGGAAAACTCCCTTAACGCAAAGTGAATATGCCCTAAAGTTATATAATCTACTGTTTTTGGTGAAATTTCGATTAATTTTTTGTAAAAGTTCTTAGCTTTTTCAAGTTCGCCCAATTTAAATTCTATCCAGCCTATTGGCCGCAAAACCTTAGGATTTCCCGGTGAGTAATATTCGACTTTAAAATAATTTTGCAATGCTTGCTGATACTGCCCCAAACGCATGTAACAATTTGCGATATTTACAAGGATTTTCAAATTATCAGGCTCGTCGCTTAAAAGCTGCTGGTAATATTCAATTGCTTTTTGATAATTGCCGACTTTCATGTTTGTGAAAGCCAATTTTTTGATCAACCATCGTTTAGCTTTTTGTTCGTACAACTGGGCTTTCATGTAAAAATCAAGAGCTTTGGCATAGTCTTTTTTCTTTTGATAAGCAAATCCAATTTTTTCGTACAACTCTCCGTCTTTTTGTTTTTTGATAAGTTTTAAAAACACATCGATTGCATCATCGTAAAATTTCTTTGCAAAATAAAACTCGCCTATTTCCCGCATAAGCTCATTTGAACCAATAATTTCGAAAAACTTTTTGTTATGAAAATCCAGAGGCAAATTGAATATTCGCGGAAGTACGCCCAAACTCGAATAAACCTTGAAAAACCTGTACAAATCCTGCACATACTGGATAATAACAAAACGGCTTTTGCCCAGGACATCGCTTAAGCTGTCATTTTCAAGTGCTTCTGCTGATTCCTGAGAGTCGATTTTCAAAGCATTAAGCACAACTTTTACCTGTTCTTTTGGCCAAAGGCTCAATTGATAGACAAACGAATATTTATCCGAATTACATATAAATGGCATTTTCTCCAGCATAGCAAGAAACTGCTCAGTCTCTTTGTCGCTAAATGTGTTGTAGTTTAAAAATTCTTTAATACGCTCATTTTCCTGGTAAAAAGGCAAAAACCAATTAGGTAATTCCCAGAAAAAGTCAAAAAATTTCATTTTCGAAAAAGCAGAGTGCATAATGTCTGCTCCCTCAAGTTGCAACATTGAAAATTCGTTCATTTTCTTGAAAAAGTCTTCTTCTGCCTTAAAGATTTTCGCCCAATCAGGATTTTCGTCGTCGTCCTGCATATCTTCGGCAAGCAAATCCTCAATATTTCTTAATTTTCGCTCAATTTCAGGTCCTATTTTGTTTAATTCCGAAGCTATTTCTTTCTCAAAACGCTCTTGTATGACCTCTGTCTCTTTGGCTGCACGAATTATTTGAATCAAAACTGCTTTTATTTTTTCAAAATATCCGTCGATTTCAGGTAAGACCTTTAACCGGTTTATAACTTCCTTGTATAAATGCAAACGATTATCGTACAAGTACAAAACAAACATTAAACCTATGAATGCCCGTTCCCAAATCTGGTACTGCTGACGGTGAATTTCATCGAAAAGAAGAATAATACGTTTTTCGTCAAAACGACTTAAAAGTGTCAAAGTCAACGCACTTATAGCCATGGCTTTTACAACCCAGTGTGCATCAGACTTAAAAAACTTCGATAACTTTTCGTAATCTTCGTCCGTAAGCTCAGGATAAAGCCATAAATTAATGAAAAAGTTTTGTAATTGCTCTATATCCTTATAATCCTTTGGAAATTCTATCGCTGCACCCCAAAAATGTTCTAAATACACATCAAACGGTTCGTAATTTTTTTGAGCATAGGTAAACCATTTGAGCTGGTCGTTGATAGACAGCAGATTTAACCGTAATTCTTCAAAAAGCTGCCCACGCTGTGCATCTTCTGTCCCCTGCTGAAAATAATAAAGCATGTAATTATATGACTCTGATTGGAGCTTTATTTTGTCTTTTAAATAATCTTCCTGAAGGAACAAAGCTACTTTTTCCTGAACCTTTAACGATTGCTTTAATCTGCCCCGCAAAATATAATCTTCTGACTGGTTCAATAATTGCAATAAATTTTCTTCGCTTATCATTTTTATGTAACTTTGGTTTAACTCAAGGTAAAAATACAAAAATTTACGAATATGAAAAGATTTTTAATTTCATTAGTGCTATTGACAATTGCACTCAATCTATTTGCACAAAATCCGCCTGCATACAAAATCTTTACTGCTACAGGCGAGCCTATTACTTACGAACAAATGATTAACAATCTGTTGAGTGCCAATGTAGTTTTTTATGGCGAACTTCACAATAATCCCATTGCCCACTGGTTAGAATTGCGAATTACCAAATCTTTATATGACAAGACAAATGGTCATATTATCCAGGGCGCTGAAATGTTCGAAGCAGACATTCAGCTGATTATCAACGAATATTTAAATGATTTTATCCGCGAAAAAGACGTTAAAAACGAAGCGCGGGTTTGGCCTAATTACCCCACAGATTACCGTCCATTACTGGAATTCGCCCACGATCACAAAATCCCATTTATTGCCACGAATATTCCCAGACGTTATGCCAACCTGGTATTTCGCAAAGGTCTCGACGCTTTAAACAACTTATCTGACCAGGCTAAATCTTACATTGCACCGTTACCCATCAAATTTGACCCAAACCTGAAATGCTACAAAGACATGATTCAAAACATGGTTCACATGGGAATGCACGGCAGCACTAAATTAGCTGAAGCACAAGCAATTAAAGATGCTACCATGGCCTACTTCATATCGAAAAATATCCCGGACAAAGGTATTTTCATCCACTACAATGGCTCGTACCATAGCGATAACCACCTGGGAATTGTCTGGTACTTAAAAATTTACGCACCAAAAGCTAAAATCCTTACAATTTCCACTGTCGAACAGGACGACTTGTCTAAATTAGACGACAAAAACAAAAATTTAGCTGATTTCATCGTTGTAGTCCCCAGCGACATGACTAAAACCTACTAATTTTACCTACCACCCCACTCATTTACGAGTATTCCTGATTTTACATCAAGCCTCTGAAAACGCGGACAGGCTGGCCTTCGGCCAGCCTGTCCGCTTACGTAACATAATTTTGCTGCGTTTAGCTGAGCATTTGCTTTGCTTTTTTGACTGCGTTAATAAATTGATCGACTTCGTCAAAAGTATTGTACATTGCAAAACTGGCCCGAGCAGTACCATTGTTCAAATTAAGTGCGTACATCAACGGATGCGTGCAATGCTTACCTGTTCGCACTGCTACGCCCATCTGGTCCAAAATCAAACCTACATCGTACGGATGAGCGCCTTTGATATTGAATGACAAAACACTGATTTTGTTATCGGCTTTTGTGGCATAATACTCAACTCCGTCGATTTGCGAAATTTGTTCTATTGCGTAGTTGAGTAATTTTTTCTCGTAAGCTTTAATATTCTCCAGGCCAATGTTCTGAACGTAGTCAAGGGCAACTTTGAGGCTGTAAGCGCCAACATAATTCGTGGTGCCAGCTTCGAATTTAAGCGGCAAATCAGCGAAAATAGTCTTTTCAATAGTCACGTCCTTAATCATGTCGCCGCCGAACTGGTATGGCGGTATTTGTTCGAGCCATTTTTCTTTGCCGTAAACAACACCAATGCCAGTTTCTGCATAAATTTTATGCCCAGAAAATACCAGAAAATCACAATCTAAGGCCTGTACGTCGATTTTTTCATGCTGGATTGATTGAGCTGCATCAATGATGATTGGGACGTTGTGTTGATGAGCAACCTGGATGTAATCTTTAATAGGATTTATCGTACCAAGCGAATTTGACACGTGGGTTATTGCCACCAATTTGGTTTTGTCAGTGAAAAGTTTTTTGTATGCTTCGAAATCTAATTGGTAATCGTCTGCAAAAGGTATAACTTTAAGTTTTGCCTGTTTTCGCATGGCAAGCTGCTGCCAGGGAACCAGGTTAGCGTGGTGTTCCATGATTGAGATAATAATCTCATCGTCTTTGTGGATAAGCATTTCGCCCAGCGTGTTAGCTATGAGATTAAGACCTTCAGTAGTGCCTTTGGTAAAGATAATTTCATAGTCGTGTGCAGCGTTAATGTATTTCTGTACGGTTTGTCTGCTCTGCTCATAAAGGTCGGTCGCAAGATTGCTAAGGTAATGAGCGCCTCGATGGATATTTGCGTTTTTGTATTTATAAAAATCAGCCACAGCTTCAATCACCTGAATAGGTTTTTGTGTAGTAGCTGCATTGTCCAGATATGCTAAAGGATGGCCATTAATAGTCTGATTAAGCACAGGAAAGTCCTGACGGATTTTTTGAACATCAAAGTCCATTTTTGAAAAAATTTAAATTTTGTCTCGAATTTAAACTTTTTTTTGAATAGTAAAAGCACAATGTTGTAAAGCAGATTTTGGCAAGATTATCAAAAATTTAGCTCTTTAATCTGTACTTTCTAATTTTATTTCACGAAGATTTTTAAATGAATTTGTTTTTGTATTGATAATTTCGTTGTAAAGCGTCTGTCCTTGCGGATTTTCAATAAGTATTCGATATGTATGGTCTGGTTTTGTAACAAAAATAAACTTTCCTGTCTGATTAGGGCGGGCGATATAAGTTTCACCTGTCATATAATCAGCTATTCTCACAATAATATTTTGGTACGTTCTAAATCCTTTGAGATAGCAAATGTTGATTTGATAATCTTTTTTTAAATTCAAAAAATCGACCCGATAAATATCTCCATGGCCAAAGCCACCTGGACGGTTCGAAGCAAAAAATGCTGTTGCAGAATCTACTGGATAAAAGAAAATATCATCGTAAATCGTATTAATAGGATACCCAAGGTTTTTAGGCGCATCCCAGGCACCAAATTCATCTTTTTCAACAACGAAAATATCATAACCACCTAATGAATTATGGCCTGTAGAGCTAAAATACAAATGTCTGCCATCCGGTGTGATATAAGGTGCATCCTCATCTCCAGCCGTATTAACATTTGGTCCTAAATTTATAGGCTTTGACCAGGTACCATCAGGTAAAAGCTTTGACATCCAGATGTCCTTGCCTCCAAAACCATCAGGTCGATACGCAGCAAAATACAGCACTTTTCCGTCTGAAGTTATCGTGCCATGGGTTTCTTCATAACCAGTATTTATTGGGCGTGGAAACTTATGCAAAGCTGTCCATCGCTCATTTATGAGTTTGCTCCAGTACAAATTTCCTCCGCCTTCGTCCTTGTAAACTATTATGATTTTGTTATCAGGGTTAAAACTACACGTTGCCTGGTTGTAAACTGTATCAACCTGCTTCCACATTTGTGCAGGCGACCAGGAGTTTGTCTTCGGATCGTATTTGGAAATGTAAATATTCTCATCATACTGACCATCTCGATAAATATGAGAAACTCGATTGGGTGCTGGACGGCGCGATGTGAAAAGTAATTGGTGGTTAAATTTATCGTAAACCGGAGAATGTTCTGTATATTGGCTATTGATATTTGACCCTAAATTTTGCACACGAATAACATCACTCAAAGCCTGGTCAATCGAATCATTTAGATTATAAACCAGCTGAATAAACTCTTCTGGCAATTCGAAATGTTGCTCAAGCTCCTGAACTATCCTTATCGCACTATCTATCTGATTATCAAGATAAAAAGCATAAGCACGATAAAAATTTAAAGCATAACGGTTGATCTGGTCATGATATTTACGCTTATAAAGTTTTAAAGCCCGCGTCAGATAATAAACCGCGCTATCTGCCTTGCCTTTGGTATTTAAATATGCAAAACCTAATTTGTAATAAAAAACTGGATTTCTGGGATCAAAAGCTATCATTTTTTTGTAAAAAACAACAGACCGACTAAAATCAATTTCATAAAAAATTCGAAAAGCTGTAGGCAAACTATCCTGCTGATTACCTCCACCTTGAGCGAAACTACTAAAGAAAATTAAGGTCGTTAAAAGGTATGTCAGTAAAATACGTTTCATGTTCTGGTAAAATGACAAATAAAAATTCATTAGCTAATTGTGCAGAGAAAACAATTCTGCCATTTTCCACTTTTGGCGCTTTTAAACCATGTAAAAATAAAGATTTTACGAAAAAAATCCTAATCTCATCCCAAATATTTTTGCGCAAAAATTCATTTAAAACCATTGCACCGCCCTCGACCATTACGCTTTGAATATTTTTCCTGTAAAGATAATCCAACAATAGCTCAATGTCCTTATACTTAGCGTCTTTCAAGCAAATCGTCGGTGCCTGAGAATCGAAAATTTTCGAATCTTTCGGAATGCGGCTCTTATCATCAATGCAAATACGCATAGGATTTTGACCAAACCACTGACGCACTGTCAACTGCGGATCGTCATTAATCACGGTATTTGTTCCTACTAAAATCGAATTCTCTGCTGCCCGCCATTTATGAACGAGTGAATGAGCAAATTTACTCGAAATAGCAATTGAACGACGTTCTTTCGATTGGCGCAGCGGGTCAATAAATCCATCAGCGGTCTGCGCCCATTTGAGTATTACGTATGGCCGTTTTTTCTCGTGAAAAGTAAAAAATCTACGATTCAACCAACGCGCCTGTTTTTCCAGCACTCCAACTGTTACATCAATCCCTGCACTTTTAAGCTTTTCGATGCCGCGCCCAGACACTTTAGCAGATGTGTCTTTTGTTGCGATAACAACCCGCGGAATTTGCCATTTAATTATCAAATCTGCACACGGCGGTGTTTTGCCATAGTGCGAGCATGGCTCTAAGTTGACATACAAAGTCGAATGTTTAAGCAAAGACTTATCGCGCACACTGTTAATTGCCATCACTTCAGCATGTGGCTCACCTGCCCGTTTGTGAAATCCCTCACCGATAATTTTGCCATCATGAACAATTACCGACCCTACCAACGGATTTGGAAATGTACGGCCTTGTGCGTTAAGCGCCAGCTGCAAGCAGCGTTGCATGTAAATTTGCTCGTTCATTACTGGTGGTTTTCTGCGATTTGTCCGTTTTTGACAGAAAAAATCTTGTAGTTTGTATCGATTTTCGACAAAATCTGCACTAAACGCTCGTGATTAGTGTGAGTTATAAAAATCTGCCCAAACTGGCTGTCGGCAACCAAATGCACCAACCGCTCGACACGCTGCGGGTCTAATTTATCGAAAATATCATCTAACAGCAGCAGTGGCTTGACTTTCAATTTGTACTTGATAAAATCGTGCTGTGCGAACTTCAAGGCCAGCAAAAAAGATTTTTGCTGGCCTTGCGAACCAAATTTTTTTATTGGCTGGTCATTTAGCTTAAATTCAATATCATCGCGGTGGATTCCTGCGTAAGTATATTGCAAAGCCAGATCGCGCTGTAGATTTTGCTTTAGCAATTGGTCAAAACTTTGTTTATTGAGCAAAGATTTGTACTCCAGGTCAACCTCTTCATCGCCGTTTGCTATGAGTGAGTAATATTTCTGCAAAATAGGTTTAAATTTGTCAATGAAATTTTTTCGCTGGGTATAAATGTAATTTGCTGGTTGATAAAGCCTTTCGTCCCAAAGCTCTAAAAGCTCCTGGTCAACATACCGCTCACTGGCAAACTTTTTTATCAGGCTGTTGCGTTGCTGCAGGATTTTACGATATTTAGTGAGATTGGCAATGTATTGCGGGTCAGCCTGGGAAATTATAATGTCTAAAAATTTTCGTCTTTCCTCGCCGCTACCTACAATTAATTTGCTGTCTTCGGGCGTAATGATGACGCATGGTATTAAGCCAATATGTTGCGAGAGCTTTTTGTACTTTTTTTGATTTCGTTTGACTGTTTTGTGGTCTTTCTGGTAAATAATCTGGATTTCTTCTGTCGAGCCTAAACGGTGATAAATTCCGCGAAGTGAAAAAAAATCTTTCTCGAACTGGACTGCTTGCGAATCTGCTATGTTAAAATAGCTTTTTGTAAACGATAAAAAGTAAATAGCGTCTAAAACATTGGTTTTACCGGCACCATTTGGACCGACCAGGCAATTGATTTTAGGAGTAAAATGTATATCGGCTTGAGTAATGTTCTTAAAATTGTTGATAATCAGCCTGTCTAAAGTCAGTTCCATAAGTCAATTTTTATCGAATCTTAGCTGTCGATTTCCAGGTCAAATAGTTTTGTAAAATCGTCTAATTTAGGATTTTTCTTTCGCAAGTATTCGTATTTTTCGTTGGGTGTGAGAGGTTTTCGCTCGACCTTGACTTGTTTTACTTCTGCTTTAAGCTCAAATTTTTGTCCGGTTTTAGCCTGGATAAAGCTCAAAATCTGTTGTTTAATCTTAAGAACTTCGCGCTGCTGAAGCTGGTTGACAACAGTAATGGTTATAACATTATTTTCCAGACCAGGAGGATAATTTTTCAGTATATTTTGAAGTCTGACTTTGTCTTTAAGTTTTAAACTTGCGAATTCGTGGAGCAGCTGTTTTATCGTCTGGGTATTTACATGTTTTACAGCGGGTTCGTCGGATTTTGCGGTCTTAGTTGTGTCTTGCTGTTCGTCTGATTTAAGTAACTTGTTGATGGAATTGTTGCTAAGCTCTTTTATCGAGATATTTTGTTGTGGTTGTGTGTTCTTCGTAAAGGTAACGTTGGCAGCCTTTTGCCTGATTTTTTCAGAAAGAGGCTGCTCTGCGCCAGCCTGCTGCCCACTCTCATTTTGTTTTGTCGATGTGTGATGTTCAGGTTGTTTAGCATGTTCAGAGGCTTCTTGCTCATAGATTTTTTGCGAAAGTTCTGAGAGTTTAATCAAAGCCAATTCAACATGTAATCGTTTGTTTTTGGCTGTTTTGTAGTTAACATCAAAGTAATTTATCACGTCTAAAGCCTTGAGTAAAAAC
>WFZV01000149.1 GCA_015489395.1 Bacteroidales bacterium | reverse complement strand
TTTCTTCTATTGCATTCATATCATATTATGAATGCTTAGAGCTATATCTTTAAGATTGTCTAATTTTTCCCAAGGTAAAATCGGTTTATTTATATCTGAAATGTAATCTAAATAATTAGAAACATCGTTAAATTTAAATGCTGTCCCATCATAGATAGATAGTAACTGCTCTATCTCGGACATTCTCGAAGGTTCTAAATCAATTCGCCAGTGATGTCCCAAAGGGTCAGTTTCTATCTTGAAATATCTCGTAAGTCTAAAATATCTCATTGTATTATCGCCGTAATCAAAAAGATTATTTATTTTCTTTTCTGGAATATTTGACGTTTTGTAAAACTCTTCTGCAAATTTAATAATGAATTTGCTTTTATTCACGTTACCAGTGATTTTTCTATATGCCAAAATACTCTTTATTTGTTCATCAACATCTTCAGCGTTTATTAAAGTTGGGATAAATAAACAAAATTCATCTCTACTTAAACCTTTAACCTTACTTTTTCTATTTAGCTCCATTATCAGTCTAAGTGTTGCTGTAAATGGTACAATATTGAATCCATGCCTCTCTGAAAAGTCCCTACTCCAAGGATTCGGAAACTGCAGTTTCAATAAGCTCTTGAAAAAAATAAAACCAATGTCGTAATCACCTTTTAAAAATAAATTACCTAAATCAGTAATCTTAATCGGTCCGTACCCTTCTCTTGCAATAGCAAAACCTAACTTATTTAAAGGATTTACTGATTGCCTTCCTCTCATGGGTGGATCTTCATATTCTTGATATTCAAAAATATCTTTAGCCACAGAAAAAGGAATCTCAAGAGTGGGATCATCGTAATACTTTTGATATTTTTGTGGTATATTATTTGGTGTATAAAGTCTCTCTTTAATTAAAAGAATTTGGTATTTAACTTGATTTTCTTTTGTAAAATCTTTACCTTCAAGTCGTTTTAAAACTGTTAGAAACCCTCTAATTCTCTCAGGGTTTCGTACAGTTGTTGAAATTGACCAAGGTTTCTTCATTTTATTTTATTATTAATTTAAAATCTTTTTAAATGTGCATGTGCGATAGCCGCTAATATACTTATATACAACATTTTTCATCTATGTTCTATACTAAGCTATAGCACAAATATGTTAAAAATTTGCTTTTTGTCAAAAATTTCATCATAAAATTGGTTATCCTGCTGCAAATGAAAATCTCATCGTGCAAACCAAGTTATCACTTTTCTATTTTCTCAAAAATCCGTAATGTCCAGTACAATGTTTGAATCTCGAATGTCAGAAATTCACGACTCGCAGCTTTTATCACACATAAAGCTTGTAGGTTATATTGTTAACCTCCAAAAGGTCGATAAAATCTTTTGTCAACTTGACTGTATTTGACTTTGATTTGAGCATTGTCCAGACCTTTGTTTCTGGATCGTAAATTAGAAATTGTAGTCTCACTCCGCCGTTATTTACAGCGCTATATTGCTTAATTTGCTCTACAACAGGCGAATCCAGGTCGTCCAGAGCCAGTTTTATAGCGACTTTTTGTATTTTCAACTGGTTTAATGGTTTTATATCGTAAATTTTGAAATCCCATTCGTCCGGATTATTGTAACGTGGTTCAACTTTACCAATTAAAAGCAACTTTGCACCATCAATTACCAAGTGAGCCAAACGGGCGTATGTATCCCCAAAAATAGCGAATGTATGCGATTCAGTATAATCTTCAATCGTAAACTTGCCATAAGGATTGCCGTTTTTCGAAGTTAATTTCTGGCTCTGGATAACAATTCCAGCGATTCGTACCTCCTTGCCTTTGAATTTTTGCAAATTATGCACAATGTCGTGGATTGAGGCATTAGTATGTGCTTTGATAATAGCTTTATCGTCGTCTAACGGATGTGCAGACATGTAAATTCCGATTAGTTCTTTCTCTTTGCTAAGTTTTTCGATATCAGACCATTCTGGTACAGTTTTTACCGGTTGAGGCTTTTTAGTCGATATTTTCTCGTTGCCAAACAAGCTGCTGGCTGAATCTTTTTGACGCTGTTGTATTCTGGCTCCGTATTTGATTAATTCTTCTAAAAACGTTGGACCGCCGTCTTTTGCAATAGGTGCAAAAAACTGTGCGCGTGGATACGGGCTTATGTTGTCCAAAGCTCCTGACAATACCAGACTTTCCATGACTTTTTTGTTAATAGCCTGCAAATTGACACGCTCTACAAAGTCGTAAATATCTTTGTAAGGTCCATTTTGGTCGCGTTCGCGCACAATTTCTTCAGCTGCGGATTTACCAACGCCTTTTATAGCGGCCAGTCCATAACGTATAGCACCTTGTTTATTTACGATAAACTGGTCACGGCTTTCGTTTACGTCAGGACCAAGGACCTTAATACCAAGACGTTTGCATTCGTCCATGAAAAGCGAAACCTTCTTAATATCTTTGACATTACGGCTTAAAGAAGCAGCCATGTATTCTGCCGGATAATGAGCCTTTAAATATGCGGTTTGATAAGACAGATAAGCATAACAAGTGGAGTGCGATTTATTGAAAGCATAAGAAGCAAAACTTTCCCAATCGTGCCAGATTTTAAGAGCGACTTCTTCAGGTATATTGTTTTTCTTACAGCCTTCAATAAACTTAGGTTTAAGCTCTTCGATGATTTTTCGTTTCTTTTTTCCCATAGCTTTACGCAACCTGTCAGCCTCGCCGCGTGTAAAACCTGCCAATTTTTGCGATAGTAACATGACTTGCTCCTGGTAAACTGTAATGCCGTAAGTCTCTTTCAGGATATCTTCCATCAAGGGCCAGTCATATTCGATTTTTTCCTTGCCGTGCTTGCGTGCAATAAATTTTGGAATGTACTCCATTGGTCCAGGACGGTAAAGAGCGTTCATTGCGATTAGGTCCTCAAAGCGATTAGGTTTAAGCTGTCGCAAATATTTTTTCATGCCTTCGGATTCAAACTGGAAAATGGCCGTTGTCTCGCCGCGGCTGTAAAGCTCGTAAGTTTTTTCATCATCAAGAGGTATTTTATCAAGCTCGATTTCCACACCCTTTGAATGTTTAATGTTTTCGACAGCGTCTTTCATAATCGACAGCATCCTGAGCGCTAAAAAGTCCATTTTAAGCAAACCAATCTCCTCAACAAAAGCTCCATCGTATTGTGTTGCAGCGAAAAGTACTGAATCTTTAGTTTGTGTAAGTGGAATAAATTTAACCAGATCATCCCGTCCAATAATCACACCACAGGCATGAATACCTGTCTGGCGAATCGAGCCTTCTAATTTTTCCGAAAGTTCTAACACACGGCGTTCCTCTGGTGAACCATTTTCGCGAACCTCCCTTAAATCAGGCGACATTTCGTAAGCCTTAGCGAAATTCTTTGCTTTATCAGGGACAAGCTTAGCCAACCGGTCGCCAAGTGCTATAGGATACCCCAACACACGTGTAATATCGCGAATCGCCATCTTTGGCGCCATTGAGGTAAACGTGATAATGTTTGCCACACGTTTTTCGCCATACTTTTTGGCAACCCATTTCAACACAATATCGCGGCCATCCTCATCAAAATCCACGTCAATATCTGGCATGCTAACACGGTCTGGATTGAGAAAACGCTCAAACAGCAGATTGTATTTGATCGGGTCCAAATTGGTAATTTTTAAAGCATAAGCCACAGCAGAACCAGCAGCAGAACCACGGCCAGGACCTACCCAAACGCCTAATTCTTCCCTTGCTGCCCGGATAAAGTCCCAGACAATCAAGAAATAACTCGGATAGCCCATTTTCTTAATAGTCTTAAGCTCAAACTCCAATCGTTCGACAACTTCCTCAGGCAGCGGATCGCCCCATCTTTCTTTCGCACCTTCGTAAGTCAGATGTCGCAAATACTGGTAATCGTCTTCAAACTCTGGTGGTATTTCAAAAACAGGCATTATAGGATCACGGTCAATGTCGTAAAATTCAACTTTTTCGGCAATTTCCATTGTGTTTTCTAAAGATTCAGGTACATCTACAAATAATTCCCACATTTCGTCGGGCGACTTAAAATATTCCTGCCCGGTATAAATCATTTTTCTGCCCGGGTCATCGCATTTTTTATTGGTATTCAAGCAAATAAGAATTTCGTGAGCTTCGCGGTCTTCTTTGTTTAAAAAGTGTACATCGTTCGTTGCAATAAGTTTTATGCCTAATTCTTTTGAAAATTCGATTAGCTGTTTGTTGACGATTTGCTGCTGCTGGAAAGTTTTATCGTCTTTCTGAGGATCATCTGTTTTGTGACGCATTAGCTCCAGATAAAAATCATCGCCAAACACCTGTTTATACCATAGCGCGACCTCGCGGGCCTGGTCAATTTTTCCCTTTAAAATCAACTGGGGTATTTCGCCACCAAGGCAGGCAGATGAAACAATAAGTCCGTCTTTATATTTCTGGAGCAGTTCTTTGTCAATTCGAGGTTTGTAATATAATCCTTCGAGGTGGGCTGCAGAGATTAATTGCAGCAAATTGTAATATCCGGTTAAATTTTTAGCAAGTATGATTAAATGAAATCCTCCCCTGTTCTGTGGGCTGTCTTTTTCAGTACGTGATTTCTCAGCAACATAAGCCTCTACTCCTATAATCGGTTTTATTCCAACCTTTTTTGCTTCGTTAAAAAAGTGTTTTGCACCGAATAAATTTCCGTGGTCGGTCAAAGCCACAGCAGGCATGCCATATTCCCTGGCTTTAGCCACAAGCTCAGGCACTTTACAGGCACCGTCAAGAATGGAATACTGTGAGTGGACATGTAAATGAACAAAATTTTTCATAGCTTCCCCCTGATTTTAAAAAAGTTAATCCTCAAATTTTAGCTAAATAAAAATATAATAATTTTGACTGTTTTTTTGCAACTGTTAATAAGTTCTGGAAAACCTTTGTAATTTATTGGTTAAAAATGATTTAGCCTAAAAACATCAAGTCGTCAACACTTTACAAAATGCCATGTACTCTTATTACTTTTTATCAATCTGAAAGCGAATTGGTTATCGATTTATTGATTTACAATTGAAAAAGGCATCATCACAATTTGCTAACAATCTTATTAATTATGCTCAAAAAACTTCACTTTTGTCCGAAAACCTTTGCATAGAAAAACTTGTACCCTTTGCTTAAAGTTCGTAATATCAAAGAAAAAATCCTCCTATGAAACGTTTTTTATTAGCTTTTTTAGTGTTTTTTACTGCTCAAATATTCTCCCTGGCGCAACAAGATACATGTAATTACATTACCGGGGTAATCTCTACGTATCCCATTTTCCCTAACGAACACGGCGGAGTCACGATTTATTTCGACGCTACAAAAGGCAATAGGGCATTGGAAAATTACACTGGCGACGTGTACGCACACACCGGAGTTATTACAGTCAACAGCCCAAATGATAATTACTGGCTATACGTGGTCTCTGATTGGGGCGAAAATTTACCCAAAACAAAATTTACCCGAATCGCTCCAAATCTTTATAAATTAAACATTCAGAACATCCACGAATATTACGGCGTACCTGAAAACGAAAAAATCCTCGCCATTGCAATGGTCATACGTAGCGGACAGCCGGTTAATGGTCAATACATTGTAGCACGAAACGCTGACGGCAGCGACTTTAAAATCCCTCTTTACGACTCTTCTTTAAACGTAAAAATCATACGACCTTTAAAAAATCAACTCTTCGATAAACACGATACTGTTAGAATCTGTTCTTACTCGCTTTTAGCTGACTCAATGCAAATCTTTCTAAACCAAAAATTGCTTGCAACAACCACAGCATCACAATTTGATACCAGTTACACCATACCTGACGACAGTACTGGTATATTTCGAGTCATCGCTAAAGCCTACAGCAATAACCAAAACATCGCTGACACTACGTATTTTTACATCCTACCGCCCGTGGACACTGAGCCATTACCTCCTGATGTGCATAAC
>WFZV01000148.1 GCA_015489395.1 Bacteroidales bacterium | reverse complement strand
GTTCCAGAAAATCTGCTTATAAAGTGTCTTCATAAAAACATTGTTGTTACTCACAAAGGCAAATCTTTCAACTCCGAATTTAATCAATTCACTCAGCCAATAATCTTTTAACCAATTAAAAAACTGGGTGGTAAGCTTAAAGTTTTCAAAACTAATATCGCCTAACAAAAAACGTGGTTCATAAGTTTTTATGATTTTAAGGATTTGCTCTAATACATCTTTAAATTCCTGAGGCGAGATAGATTCTGCATTATCTTTCCACTTATATTCAAGCAACTGCATTCGCTCATCATAATAGACATCAACGTATTTAAAAGGAAAAAACTTCATTGTTCACAATTTTATGCTAATAAAAATCTAATTAATATTTCATAATCTCAAGTTAAATTTGATAAAATTTACGATGGCTTTGGTAAAGAGAAATAAAAAGTACTTCCCTTACCAGGAGTACTTTCTACCCAGATTTTACCTTTATTTTTCTGGACAAACTCAGCGACAATATCCAGCCCAATCCCAGTTCCTTTTTCATTATCAGTGCCTCGAGTTGAAACAAACTTTGAACTATCAAAAATTTCAGTTAAACGTTCTTGAGGTATTCCCACGCCAGTATCTTCAACAGCAACTATAACCATACGCTCATCAGCGTAGTATTTTATACGAATAAAACCTCCGTGAGGAGTGAATTTCACCGCATTGGAAACCAGGTTACGCAAAATGGTTTTGACCATATTTGGGTCTGCATAAACTAAAATATTCTCTTTATCAATAAAATTTTGAATTTGGATTCTTTTTCGTAAAGCAGCATCTTTAAACAAATCTATAATCGAAGGGACAATCTGCTCAAGACGGAACACTTCTGGTTTGTATTCTATCTGGTCCAATTGAGTTTTTGCCCAATAAAGCAAATTTTCCAGAAGCTCGTATGTTGTCACAGAAGTATCTTTTAGGGCAATAAGAACATCACGCAGTTCGTCAACATTGAAGCTTTCTGGACTCTCTAAAATCAATTCTAACATGGTCTTGAAATTGCCAATAGGGCCGCGCAAATCATGTGAAATAATTGAAAATAACTTAGCTTTTGCACGGTTAGAAGCTTCTAATTTGTCTGCATATTTTTTCAATCTGTCCTGGCTTTGTCGCAACTCTGTTATATCCCTGATTATGAATAGATAAAGCTTAGGATTATCTGATAGTTGCGACACAGAAATTTGTACGTAAATAAGCTGGTTTGGATATTTAACCAGCCCTGTCTCAAATGTTTTGTCAGATTTAAGTATATCTTTAAGGCTAAAGTCTTTTCGAATGGTTGGTGGTAACAGTTCGACAAAGTTTGTTTTTTCAAGGTTGTCTAAATCCAGTCCAAAAATTTTAGCAGCTTTAGGGTTAGCCTCTTTAATAAAACCATTGCGGTCGATTATTATAATACCATCAGAAGCTTTGTTGAATAAGCCTCTGAATTTCTGTTCGCTTTGTCTTAGAGCCTCTTCTGACAAATATTGCTGAGTGACATCTCGAACGATAAAAAATAGTGTTTCGATATTATCATCAGGCTTTTGCACTCCTATACAGCGGCAGTCTATATGCTTAATTTTTCCGTCTGGTAACTGGATTTTAAATTTCTTTTGTAAAGGTTTGTTGTTTTTCCGTAATTCGTGCATTATGTTCAAAACCACAGGCTTATCAAGCTCGTCAAACAGGTCATATAAACTCAATGAAACAGATTCGTTCAATTGATTGAGTTGTAAAATGTTTAAAGCTGATTTGGAAATATAAGTAATTTTTCCGTTTAAATCAGACAGTATCACACCATCTGGAGAAGTGTCGATTAAAGTCTTGAATTTCTGTTCGGATTCGATTAATTTCATTTGTGCCTGGCGAAATTCCGAAATATTGTGTATCGAAACGACCCTGGCATGTTTTGATTTTGGATGCGGGAAAGATTTTGCTAAAATTTCGACAATAATATCAGAATTGTCTTTTTTATGTAAAATTGTTTCTACAAAGACCGTATGTTTATAATTTAAAATATTGTCAGCAACGTTTTTATCCAGTAAATCGTATAGGGTTAAATTTTGCATTTCTTCAGGGCTAAACCCTGTCATTTTCAGCATATTATCGTTGTATTCCAGAATACTGTTTTTATCTACAATTAAAATGCCTTCCTGCGAAACCTGTGCAAAAAGCTTCAAACGCTGCGAATACTTCAGATTTGTACGAAACATGTAATAAACGAAACTCAATAAAATCGCAAAAAACAAAACTATTATGCCAAAAATCAGGATTATAAGCTTTTGTTGATTGTTTTTCAACTGTTCAAGCTCTTTTTCTCGACGTAAAATATAATTCTCTTTTTCTTTTTCTAAAGAACTTAGTTTCATCTGATTATGAGCTACCAACGACAATCTATCGATCCAATAAATCGAATCGCGCAATGAGATATACTTAAAATAACTGTAATATGCTAAATCTGCTTTACCAAGCCGCGAGTAAATTTCCGAAAGATTATAATAAACATTTAACAATACAGAAGGTAAATCATTCTGACGTGCCAACGCAATAGCACTCTGACTTAAAGCTATAGCCCGGTTATAATGCTGAAATTGCAATAAAATATATGACTCTAAAAAATAGACTTTTGCCAGATGAACAACATCACCTGACAAAATAAAATGCAGCTTAGTCTGATTAATCAGTTTTTGTGCAGCAATTAAATTATTTAGATTAACGTAAAAAGACGAAAGATTTAAACGATTAACTTCCAGAGCGAAACTATCACGGGAAGACAAAACAGACTCCAATTTCTTGTAAAAAGCAATGGCTTTGGGCAAATTATCTGTGCGATAATAATAATCTGCTAAAACCGTAGATTTAATAAAAATCTGTTCGACCTGCCTGTCTCGTAAATATGGCAATTCTACATGGAAAAAGCTGTATTGCTCATTTTTGAGATTCTTAAAATAATTCAAATATACCCGTGCAAGGCTCATATTCGCACTATCCCCCTGGTCTTTATAATACAAATAAGCCCTGTACAATAACCGTTTAAAAAAGTCATCAACCTGCAGAGCATTAAAATATACACGTGCCAAATCCAATACCTGCGAATAAAATTTATCTTTCAAATCATATAAATCATAGACTAACAACACCTTATAACCAAATTCCATGGCTCTAACCGGGTCGCCCTTAACATCATAAATTTTCATCAATAGTCTGTATAACTGAGCTTTCTGTAAATTATTACCATTATCTTGTTCAAGTCTTTGCAATGCCTGCTGAACATACTTAAAAGCCCTGGTCGGATTGCTGTAAAGATAAACATTTACGATACTATCATAAAAGTCAATATTAACATTTGCATTTTGATGTACGACAAAACGATACTGCGTTGTCTGTGCATCTATCGTTAATCCTAAAGAAATCGCAAAAGTTACTAACAATATGTAACGAATAATTTTCATAAAGTCACAAAACGACCATTTTTAAACAAATATAAAATTTTAACATAAATTCTAAAACCATACAATATCAAATTTCAAAAAAAAATAAGGCTGCCAGGTCTGGCAGCCTTATTTCGCGTATTACAAACTTATGTTCAAAAAAACAACTTTTGACCTATCTCCTGCGTTTTTTCTGCATTTCTGCTCTTTTACGACTTTCTTCAAGCAGCCGCTGTTGCCACGATGGCATGGTCTTTTTGCCTTTGTTTTTCTTAATATTCTCTTTGAGCTGCATTCTGAGCTTATCCTCATCGATAAACTTCTTAATCAAGTAAATCTGCAAAATAGCAAACAGGTTCGACAGGAAATAGTAATAACTCAAAGCAGCAGAATAATTGTTAAACCATACAAAGAACAACAATGGCATCAAATAAATCATCAATTTCATCGACTTAGCCGTAGGATTGGAGTCATCAGTTGGAGCCTGGTTCAAAGCTGAAGTTATATAAATCGCTATTGCCATCAATACAGCAAACAAACTGATATGGTCAAAGCCTAAAATCTTGTGTCCCCACGAGATTATCGCATCATAAGACGACAGGTCTTTAACCCACAAAAACGACTGCTGACGCAATTCTATCGATGCTGGGAAAAACCTGAACATCGCGACCAAAATCGGGAATTGCAACAAAACAGGAATACAGCCACTCATTGGACTAACACCCGCTCGTTTATACAAATCCATCATCACGCGCTGACGCTTCATCTGATCGTCTTTCGGTATCTTAGCTAAAGCAGCATCAATTTCTGGTTTCAAAGCTTTCATCTTGGCCGACGACATATAAGTCTTGAACGTAAACGGAGATAAAAGCAACTTGATAATCAGCGTCATTACCAGAATCAAAATGCCATAGTTATGGATATAACGACCTAAAATATTAAACAACGGAATAATCAAAAACTCGTTTATCCAGCGTATTAAGCCTTTACCCAGAGGTATCATTCGCTCTAAATGTAGCTTATCTCCAGGCTTGAGCTTAATTTTCTTCAATATGCTGTACTTATTAGGCCCAAAGTAAAAAGCTAACTTAATCGTATCCTGCTCCAATGGAACGAATGGCACTTCGATATTAGCTTCCATCACTTTCAAAAACCGCGGGTCCTTGCTTTTGCTCATCTGCAAAACAGCCTCGTCAAATTTGTCATAAGCCAATAGCACACTTGCGAAAAACTGGTGTTTAAAGCTTATCCACCGCAATTTGATCGGAACTTCTTTTTTAACATAATCCTTACGTCCTGGAATATGCTCGACATCTGCCTGGTAATACTTGTAATAAATATCCGTGTTCTGGTATTCCCACTTATTACCGCGCTCTAATGGTGGCAAATGGTCTTTCCAGTAAAGGTCTAAAAACGTTGTCGATGGTGGGATTATGTCTTTCAAATTATGAAAATAAATGTCAAAATCGACTAAATAGCTTCCTGGCTTAAGCGTATAAATGAAATCCAGCCATTTGTCCTTCGAATAATACAAACGATAAACTAACTTCTGCGATTTCTTTGTCGCATCAAGCAAAGTATCTTTTACAATAGGTTTGAAATAAAAATCTTGTGTATTTATCGGCCGTCGGTTGACTGAAAAAACCAAATTAAATTTATTCTTATCGCCGTAAAACAGTATTAACGGGTCACCATTATAAGTTTTATACCCCAGAACTTGTGCTTTATAAACACGAGCGCCTTTGTTGGTAAAAGTCAGTTTTACCTTATCGTTTTTCAAAACAATAAAATGCTGCGAGCCTTCGACTTGATTGCCAAAACCTCCGTATTTTTGCTGCAACATCTGTACATGTGCGATAGAATCTTGTGCTGAAGTTCTGGCAATTTGTGCAGTGTCAACCTGATTAACAGCATTCGTATCTTTTGCGACATGTGCCAGGCTATCTTGAATTCTCATTTGTTCGCGTCGTGCTTTCTCGTATTTTGGCAACATATAAAAGTAATATGCTATCAGCAGCAAACCGATTAAAAATAGGCCAATAGTCTGATTTTTATCCATATTCAAATGTTTTTTCCAGTTTTAAAGTTTAAAGCAGCTCTTAAAAAAGAGACAAACAACGGATGTGGGTTGAGTACAGTGCTTTTGTACTCAGGATGAAATTGTACGCCCACAAACCACGGGTGATTTGAAAGTTCGATTATTTCGACTAAATCTGTATCCGGATTAACGCCAACTATTCGCATGCCTGCCCTGGTAAAATCGTCCAGATATTCATTATTAAATTCGTAACGATGACGATGACGTTCGTACACTAAAGACTTTTTGTAAGCTTGATAAGCCTTTGACTTTTTATCGATCAATTCACAAGCATAAGCTCCAAGCCTCATTGTTCCGCCTAATGCCTTAATAGACTTTTGTTCTTCCATCAAGTCGATGACGGGATAAGGTGTTTTTGGCTCCATTTCTGTAGAATTAGCTTCTTTCCAGTTCAATACGTTTCGAGCAAACTCAATAACAGCCATTTGCATGCCAAGGCATATTCCGAAAAATGGCACTTTGTTTTCACGGGCAAATTTAGCTGCTAAGATTTTTCCGTCCATTCCACGAGGTCCAAAGCCTGGAGCAACCAAAATTCCGTCAAAGTCCTTGAGCAACGTTTGGTAATTCTGCTCGTTGATTTTTTCAGCATGCAGCCATTGTACGTCAGCTTTGAGATTATTAGCAACTGCTGCATGGACAAAAGCCTCGTTGATGGACTTGTAAGCGTCCTGCAGCTCGACATATTTACCGATAGCTGCGATTTTGACTGTATCTTTGTAATTGTAAAGTCGTTGCAAAAAGTCCTTCCAGTTTTTAAGCGATGGTGCCTGTTTAAGTGGCAAATCTAATTTTTTCAGCACGATTTGGTCCAATTTCTCGTCCAGCATTTTAAGCGGAACGCGATAAATCGTGTCAACGTCAATTGCTTCGATAACAGAATCGATTTCTACATTGCAAAATAACGAAACTTTTTGACGGACAGATTTGTTAAGCGGTTGTTCGGTACGTAGCACAATAATGTCGGGTTGAACGCCGTTTTCGAGGAGCATTTTAACCGAGTGCTGAGTCGGCTTGGTTTTTAGTTCTTTAGCTGATTTAAGATATGGAACGAGGGTCAGGTGAATGACCAAAGAGTTTGTTCGTCCCAATTCCCAACGCATTTGACGTACAGCTTCGATAAATGGTAAAGACTCTATATCGCCTACAGTACCGCCAATTTCAGAGATAACAATGTCTAAATCATGCGTTTTGGCCAGCTGTTTAATTCGGGCTTTAATTTCATTGGTAATGTGTGGGATAATCTGGACTGTTTTTCCGAGGTAATCGCCGCGACGTTCTTTATTAATGACAGTTTGATAGATTTGTCCTGTAGTTACGTTGTTTATTTTTGACATGTGTATGCCTAAAAAACGTTCGTAATGGCCCAGGTCCAGGTCGGTTTCAGCACCATCTTCGGTAACAAAGCATTCGCCGTGTTCGTAAGGATTTAAAGTTCCAGGGTCAATATTAAGATAAGGATCGATTTTAAGAATGGAGACCTTGTAACCTCTTTGCTGTAGCAGAAGCCCAAGCGATGCCGAAATAATGCCTTTTCCAAGCGAAGAGGTAACGCCTCCTGTAATAAATATGTACTTAGTGGTCTTTGACATTAAAGATTTAAACGATTTAATTACGAGGCATAAAAGTAATGATTAAGTTTTAAGTAAAAAACTCTGCAGCGGATTTTTTTGGTAAAAAAATAAGTAAAAAGGGCTGAAAAGCAGCCCCTTTTATCGATTCAAAGATTAGTTTTTAGCTCAATTTTTTGTATTCTTTAACCAATCTGGCGATAAATTGCTCTAAAGTTTTGATCTTTTCACGTTCTTTAGCGATTTTGTCCTTGAAGTCCTTTAGTAATTCTTCAGGAGAATCTTTGAACATCTCAAGGTTGTTCTCAAGTTTCAAAACCTCAGCTTTGAGTTTACCAATTTGTGCCTTGTAACGTTCAATTTCTCGTACTATTAAAGCCTTTGGATTGTTGGAGGATAAGATATTTTTAAGTTTTTGTTCAAATTCTAATTTTTTACGGCTATCTGCGTCTAAATTGACCTGTCCGAATTTCTCTTCAATAGCCTGACGGAAAAGCTTTTTAATTCTGTCCTTTTCTTTATAAGGCACAAAGCCAATCGATGCCCATTCTTTTTCTATTTCGCCGAGCAGTTTAAGATTTTCTTCCTGGTTATCAGATAGTTGAATATTTTTTATTTTTTCGATAAGTTCTAATTTTTTCTTTAAATTCTCGCGTTCTTGACGGCGAATTTCTTTCAGATGTTGGCGTTTACGTCTAAAGAATTCCAGGCGTGCGGTACGGAATTTTTGCCATACTTCTTCGCTTTTTTCACGAGGGACAGGTCCTATTTTACGCCATTGTTCAAATAGACGTTCGAATTCACGTGCTGTTTTACTCCAATCAGTACTGTCTTTAAGCTTTTGTGCCAATTGAGCGATTTGTTCTTTTTTTCTAAGGTTTTCCAAAAGGATTTCTTGATGTTGACGGAAAAATTCCCGTTTACGATCAAAAAATTTATCGCAAGCTTTACGGAAACGTTCGTAAATTGATTGGTTGTATTTTTTAGGCACACGACCAACCTTTCGCCACAATTGCTGTAACTCCAGTATAATTTTAGTCTTCTCCTGCCACTCTTTGACAGTTTTCAACTCAAGGTCAGCGATTTTTTCAGCTACTTCGCAAAGGCGGGTTTTAGTTTCTAAATTTTTACGTTGAATTTCTCGGAGTTTTTTATAATATTCCTGGTGACGTTTGTTAATTTGATGGCTAATTTCACGGAATTCGTTCCATATTTTGTCTCTAAATTCCTTAGCAACAGGGCCAATTTCTTTCCATTCGCGGTGTAACTGCTGCAATTCACGGTAAGCTTTTATCGGGTCAGGTTCATAAAGTAAAGCTTCAGCGCGCTGTATAATTGCGCGTTTTTGCTCATAATTTCGTTGAAAATCTAACTGACGGAATTCTTCGTTTATCTTGACCCAATCGTAAAATTCCTTCCGAACCTGATTCCATTGTTGCATTAAGTCGCGATAGACGTCACCTGGAACCTGACCAATTTCACGCCATTTGCGTTCTAACTGCTTAAATTCTTTATATACCTGGTCAAAATCTGTCTCTTATACACATC
>WFZV01000147.1 GCA_015489395.1 Bacteroidales bacterium | reverse complement strand
ACCTAATGTAATTGTGCATGGCCAGGCAGAAGGACAAATTGTTGGTGGAAATTTATCGTTGTTATCTGCTTTGAGCGGTACCGGGTTTTTACCCAAATTCAAAGGAAAAATCGTTTTTATCGAAGAAATAAACGAACCACCTTACAAAATTGACAAAATGCTGACTCAACTGTTTTTAGCAACTGATTTAACCAAAGCAAAAGGCATAGTTTTTGGAATATTTAACAAATGCAATCGTGAAAATTTCTACAAAAAAATAGAAGATTCGCTTTCACTGAAACAAATTTTACTGGAAAAATTTTCAAATTTTCGAGTACCTGTAGTTGGCGGTTTTCCACTGGGACACATAGAAAAAATGAGCATTCTGCCAATAGGAGCAAAAGCACGCTTAACAACCGAACCGCCACAGTTAGAAATTTTAACTTCAATAATAGGCAAATGAAACGAGCTGTTTTTTTTATTCTATTAATTTTAACTATAAGAGCTGAGGCTCAAGAGTTTCAAAGGTTCGAAGGAGGAATCATTTTAGGCGTGTCTGCAAGCCAAATTGACGGAGATACATACGCAGGATACAATAAATTGGGCTATACTTTTACGACGTTTGCATTATACCGTATGAATCAGATACTTTCTTTGCAATCAGGTGTAACTTTAATACAAAAAGGTGCGCATTCTCCACCTAAATCTCCCTTTTTTCGGACTGTAGTAAATGAAGCTGAAGTTCCGGTATGGTTAAATATTCAACCTTATCCACATCTTGGAGGTTCGATAGGACTAAATTTTGGCTATATCTACAAAGCTTATTACGAATCGAGTTTTTACATGTCAAAAGAGGACCTTGGCATAGGAAGTTTTGATTTATCTTCTTATTTATCAGTAAATTATCGCATCAATAAATTTATGGTGTTTAAACTGGCCAATCGATATTCTTTGCTGCCGATAACACGCCCTATAAGAGGCGAATGTTGGTATAAATCTGTTTTTTTGTCGTGGTTAATGCCACATTATTTGACCAATAGTCCATGTTGGTGGACAAATACAATGACAGTAAGCTTTGAGTTAAAAATATTTTGAGCGATGAAAGTATTTGTAGGCATCACCGGAGCGAGTGGTTCGATTTATGCTTTGCATTTGATAAAGCAATTGCAATTGCAGGGAGTTGAGGTATGTGCGAGTTTCACAGAGCAAGGGAAACAGGTTTGGCAATGGGAGTTGGGAGATAAAGATTTGGATGTTAAAATTTATAAAAACGATGATTTTATGAGTCCGCCGGCTTCAGGGGCGTCGGATATTGATGCGATGGTCGTTTGTCCATGTAGTATGGGAACGTTGGCGAAGATAGCTAATGGGATATCTGATAATTTGTTGGTGAGGGCTGCTGATGTAATGTTAAAGGAGCGCAAAAAACTTGTTCTTGTGGTTCGTGAGATGCCTTATAATCTGACGCATATAGAAAATATGCGAAAAATAACTTTGATGGGAGGTGTAATAGTTGCAGCCAGTCCATCGTTTTATACTCGTCCACGAACAATCGAAGACCTAATTAATACGGTCATAGAAAAAGTAAAAAAGCAATTAGGTTTAGAGAGTAGTCTTCATTGGCCTTTGTGATGTAATCAGATTAAAATCTTTTAAGTTATAAAAAAAATTGTTTTCTTTGTTGCAATATTAGGTGTGCTATGAAGCGTGTTTTATGGATAATATTCACGGTTTTAATTATTTTCCGAGTTAATGGTCAGCAGGACCCGCAGTTAAGTCACTATATGCCGATGCGGGTTTCGTATAATCCGGCTTATGCTGGAGCAAGTAATAATGTATCGATAAATTTAGTATCTCGCAATCAGTGGATAAAGTTTGAAGGTGCGCCAAATACTAAGGTTCTGACAGTTGATGCTCCGTTAAACTTATTTGGTTTGCAAAGTGGAATAGGTTTAAAAATCATCAATGATCAATATGCTTTTGTGAATGATACATATCTTGGCTTGATGTTTTCGAAGTTTTTTTCGTTGCCAGCAGGGACATTGAGTTTAGGTTTTGGAACTAATTTGTTTTCGAAAGAATTTAACGCCAAATGGGTATTTCCAGACCAGCAAGAGCAATTAGTAACAGGTCAAGTCAAGAGTATGGTTTTGGATTTTGATCTTGGGGCTTATTATCAGTTGCATAATTTTTTTGCAGGATTATCCATGACTCATGTAACAGCCCCTAAGTTTGTATTTATAAGTGAATCAGGACAAAGCCAGGAAGTAGGTTTGGTAAGGCATTATTATTTTTTGACAGGTTACAATATAAATTCGTCGTCAACGTTATTTAGTTTGACGCCAAGTACATTGATTAAATCAGACGGTCATGTTGTTCAAATCGATTTAAATCTGAATGTTTCATACAATAAAAGGATTTGGGCTGGCGTTAGTTATAGAAACGGTGAATCAATAATAGCATTTTTTGGGACATCATACATAAAAGATATAAACATTGGTTTGAGTTATGATTTTTTAATAAATTCGCTTGGACGGGCCAGTTCGGGCAGTTTTGAAGTCTATGTAGGTTATTCATTTGCATTTTTAAAAATGGAAAAACCACAACATTATCATAATGTGAAAACCCTATAAACAATGAAAATACCAAATATCATGAAAAGTTACAAGGCATTAATTTTTATAGGCCTAATACTCTTATATTTAACGAGTTGTAAACAGAGTTATCGAGATTTTGAGTTGACGGGTGTACCTAATCGACCGAAATGGTATGAACCGCAACCTTTGGGGATGGCATTTATACCAGGAGGGTCATTCAATATGGGGCAGAATGACCAGGACGTTCCTATGATATTTAATACACAAACCAAAACAGTAACTGTTGACGCATTTTGGATGGACATAACAGAAATAACCAATAACGAATATCGTCAATTTGTAAATTGGGTAAGAGACTCTATAGCAATGCGTTTGTGCATACAAAATAGTACGGATTTAGAACAATATTTTTGTGTAAAATCAAAGAAAAAAGGCAATAACGAAGAGGCTACACCTTCAGATGAACCTTGTAATTTAAATTGGGAAAACCGTCGTTATTTATGGGACCCAAAATTTAAAGCTGCAAGCGATATTCAAACAGCCTTAGAACCACTTTATTATACAAAACAAGAACGACTTTTTGGTAAAAAGGAAATCGATGTTCGCAAGTTGGTATATGAATTTGCATGGGTAGATTTGACACAGGCTGCAAAAGCAGAAAATAAATTCCATTATGATACCCTGGGTAGTTCATTAGAAAAAGTCTTTAAAACCGGTAACCCCAATGATAACGGATTGCCAGATGGGCATTATGAAGGTCGAATAGTTAAGTACGATTATTATAATTTCGGTGTCGAACAAGACTTTACAAGTCGCTCAGACTTAATTCAACACATGAAAGTGCCTGTATATCCGGATACCCTTGTATGGATACGAGATTTTACATATTCATACAACGAACCAATTGCACGAAAATATTTCTGGCATCCAGCTTTTGATGATTATCCAGTTGTAGGCGTAACATGGTGGCAGGCTTTTGCATTTTCAAAATGGAGAACACAAATCATGGAAGACTGGGCTGCACTTCATCACCAGCCTCCATTCGAAGAATACCGTTTACCAACAGAAGCAGAATGGGAATATGCAGCTCGAGGAGGTTCGCCTGAGGCTGTTTATCCATGGGGAAGTCCATATACTCGTAACAATTTAGGCTGTTTTCTGGCTAACTTTAAGCCTTTAAGAGGTCGCTATGGTGTTGACCTTGGTGTAAGAACAATAAAAGTAGCAACTTATGAGCCTAATGATTATGGCCTTTACGATATGGCAGGTAATGTAGCAGAATGGTGCATGGATGCTTATGACGAATCAGCTTATTCATTTACACATGACTTAGACCCGACAGTACAATATTTTGCAAAAGACAGTGATCCACCAGCACGCAAGCGTAAAGTTGTCCGTGGAGGGTCATGGAAAGATATAGGATTTTACTTACAATGCGGTGTAAGGTCATACGAATATCAAGATTCGGCAAAATCTTACATAGGTTTCAGAGATGTAAGGTCTTATCTTGGTCAGGGTATACCAGAAGCAGCTCCGTGATAATGCTTTTGTGCAGGAAAAACGAAAAAACGGCTGCCCTTTGGGCTGCCGTTTTTTTTGTTTTTCAATCCCACCCTGGTTCGATTTCGTCTCAAAATTGAAGTCAAAAATTTTGACCCACGTAAGCAGTTTCAATTCCACCCTGGTTCGATTTCGTCTTTACCCTTTGCCTTGTCATAAATACGAAAAAGCAGTTTCAATTCCACCCTGGTTCGATTTCGTCCATTAATGCCTTTTTTATACTTCCAAATAATTCTTTGTTTCAATTCCACCCTGGTTCGATTT
>WFZV01000146.1 GCA_015489395.1 Bacteroidales bacterium | reverse complement strand
TTGAGAATCAAAGAACAAGTCCTTGGCGAAAATCATCCATCCCTGGCTACTTCTTATAATAATATTTCCTTAATTTATCAGGACAAAGGCGAATTAGACAAGGCATTGGAATATGCTTTGAAAGCTTTGAGAATAAGAGAGCAAGTTCTTGATAAAAATCATCCTGATTTGGCACAGTCTTATAATAATATTGCATACATTTACAACGACCTTGGAGATAAACAAGCAGCTTATGACTATATCAGCAAGGCAGTAGCAATTCTTGAAAACACACTTGGCAACGACCATCCATATACAAAAGACGCAAAGCTGTTTAAAGAAAAACTTGAAAAAGAGTTGGGCAAGAGCGGAGAAAAGACAGAGTAATAAATGCCAGTCCGAAGACAAACCAGGCCGGAGCTCGGGGAGCTTCGGCCTGGTTTCGATCAGCAAAAACGCTTAAATAGCGCCAAAACAATAGCTATTTACTTGATTAAACGATACCTTGAGCCAGCATAGCATTTGCGACTTTAACGAAACCGCCGATATTAGCGCCTTTCATGTAGTCAACATAACCGTCTTCTTCGCGTCCGTACTTAACGCAGGTGTTGTGGATATTTGTCATGATTTCCTGGAGCTTCTTGTCAACTTCTTCGCGAGTCCACTGCAAACGGATAGAGTTCTGGCTCATTTCAAGACCTGAAACAGCAACACCACCAGCATTAGATGCTTTACCAGGAGCAAAGAGGATTTTATGCTCTTTGTAAACTTCGATAGCTTCTGGAGTAGATGGCATGTTAGCACCTTCGACAACTGCAATAACTCCGTTCTTCATCATAGTTTTAGCGTCTTCGCCGCTGATTTCGTTCTGTGTAGCACAAGGCATAGCAATATCAGCAGGTACGCCCCATGGACGCTTGCCTTCGTAGTATTCAACACCCGGGAATTTTTCAGCGTATTCGCGGATACGGCCGCGTTTTTCGTTCTTAAGCCATTTGACATATTCGATTTTTTCCTGGTCAAGACCTGCTGGGTCGTAAATGAATCCGTTAGAATCGCTCAATGTAACAACTTTACCGCCTAACTGTGTTACTTTTTCAGCAGCGTACTGAGCAACATTACCAGAACCACTGATAAGTACAGTTTTGCCTTTGATGCCTTCGCCGCGGTCAGCCAACATTTCCTGCAAGAAGTATGTTGCGCCGTAACCTGTAGCTTCTGGACGAATCAATGAACCGCCATATTCAAGGCCTTTACCTGTCAAAACGCCTGTAAATTCGTTCTTTAATTTTTTGTACATGCCGAACAGATAGCCAATTTCACGTCCGCCAACACCAATGTCACCAGCAGGAACGTCAGTATTAGGACCAATGTGACGGAACAGTTCGCTCATGAAAGCCTGGCAGAAACGCATAACTTCGTCATCGCTCTTGCCTTTAGGATCGAAATCAGAACCACCTTTACCGCCACCCATTGGCAGACCGGTCAAAGAGTTCTTAAATACCTGTTCGAATGCCAGGAATTTGAGAATCGAGAGATTAACAGTAGGATGGAAACGAAGTCCGCCTTTGTAAGGACCAATTGCGCTGTTCATCTCAACACGGTAACCTTTGTTAATCTGGATATTGCCATTATCGTCAACCCATGTAACGCGGAACATAACAACACGTTCTGGCTCCGTCATACGTTCCAGTATCTTAGCCTGCTTGTATTTTGGATTTTCTTCGATGAAAGGCAATAAAGTTTCCGCAACTTCGCGGACTGCCTGGTGGAATTCAACTTCACCAGGGTTCTTGGCGATTACTTTCGCCATGAATTCATCAACTAATTTTTGTACGTTTGCCATGATTTTTAAGATTTTAAGTTTATTTTAAAAAACCGAAATCCTTTTCGGTTGTCAATTCAATTTTAATATTTTTTTTGCTATAAAAAAAGGCTTTGTCCCAAAATTTCAGAAAATTACGTAATCTGGAAACTATAGGTAATTTTACCTATTCTCCCGCTTAATTCAGTAAATCTTTGCGAAAGTACAACATTATCTTAACCGTGTCATCCTGCCAGTATAAAACAAGCTGGTTATTGTTTAATTTAAGTATTTTGGCAGTAAACCTATCTTTTTTGTTTTTGTCTAAAACTATAAGACTATCAGCTTTTATCTTCCAATAGCCATTTTGCTTACTACCCCAGATATAACTTTTGCATCGTCCATCCCTGTAAAAATCGATCGATGTGGTCAAAATCATTTGCTTGATGATGCGCTTGTAACTTGGGTCTTTTATAATTTTTTGATTTGTAGAAAAATTCACCAATTGCCATCGTCCAACAATTAAATCATTAAGCTGTGAAGATTGCTCACGGCTGCAAGCCACAAACGACAGGACCAACGTCAGAAAAAAGATTTTTTTAAACATAAAACACAGAATTTTAAGAATTAACCAACATAAAAATACGAGCCAATTTTTAGACAAAAAAATTATTTATTAATTTGACCAAAAATTTAAACTATTCCGCTATGTTTCCAAAAGAAGTTTACCAAAACCGTCGTAATAATCTCAAAAAATTAATGTTAGACAAAGGCCAAAAAGGCTTAATACTCTTTTTAGGCAACAAAGACGTACCTTTTAACTATACAGCAAACATTTATCCTTTTAGGCAAGACAGCAATTTCCTTTACTTTTTCGGCATTGACAAACCTGATTTAGCTGCGATTATTGATTTAGACAATGACAAAGAAATCATTTTTGGCGACGAACTTACCATCGACGATATTATCTGGATGGGCAATATGCCCAGCATCAGCGAACTGGCAAACCAGGTAGGCGTTTACAAAACAAAAGCAATTACAGACCTGGAAGTCACTATCAAACAGGCTCTTAAACAAAACCGCGACATACACTTTCTACCGCCTTACCGCGGCGAAATAAAACACTGGCTCCAACGACTGCTCGGTATTGAATACCAATATACAACTTATTATGCTTCAGTGCCTTTAATCGAATCAGTGGTAGCACTGCGTGAAATCAAAGACCAGTACGAAATCGAAGAAATCGAACGGGCTGTACATGTAGCTTACCAGATGCACACTACTGCCATGAAAATGGCTAAACCAGGCGTCAAAGAACAACAAATCGCCGGCGCAATACAGGGCATTTCACTGTCCCACGAAGGACCTGTCTCATTTCCTGTAATTGTCACTGTCAACGGACAAATTTTGCACAACACCAGCTACGATAACATTTTGCAACAAGGACAATTGCTACTTGTCGATGCAGGCGCAGAGTCAAGGCTTCACTACGCAAGTGATATTACGCGAACTACGCCTGTGGGTGGAAAATTTAACCAACGTCAAAAAGACATTTACCAAATCGTTTTAGAAGCAAACAAGCAAGCCATTGAAGCAATACGTCCGGGCAAACTTTATCGCGACGTCCATCTCCTTGCTGCCCGCATAATAGCCCAGGGACTCAAAGACTTAGGCCTGTTAGATGGCAACGTGGATGACATTGTCGAGCAGGGCGCACATGCTCTATTTTTCCCACACGGCCTTGGACACATGTTAGGTCTTGACGTACACGACATGGAAGGCCTTGGCGAAAATTACGTCGGTTACACCAGCACTTTAAAACGTTCTTCACAATTCGGTCTGGCTTTTCTACGGCTTGCAAAACAGCTTAAACCCGGATTCGTTCTTACTGTCGAACCAGGTATTTACTTTATACCTGAACTTATTGATCTTTGGCGGCGTGAAGGAAAATTCGTCGATTTCATTAACTACGATAAAGTCGAACAATTTAAAGATTTTGGCGGAATAAGAATCGAAGATGATGTTTTAGTCACTGACTCAGGCGCTCGTGTATTGGGAAAACCTATTCCAAAAGAAGTCGAAGAAGTAGAAAAACTTTGTGCTGAAAATTAAGCTGTTAGAATTAAACGTGATATTTTTTTATGAATTTCGTTTAATAACGATGATTTTCTTTTATTTTTTTAACAAAAACTTGGACTTTATGTAGGTTGTGTTTTTATCAATTAACAATTATGTTTGGGTTTAGAAATTAAATTCTTAAGCTATGCCTAAAATTTTAGTTACTGGCGGTACAGGTTACATTGGCTCACATACTACGGTTTTGCTTTTACAGCAGGGTTTTGATGTTGTTATTGCGGATAATCTTTCAAATTCGTCGATTAAAATTGTCGATTTAATCGAACAAGTTGCAGGTAAGCGTCCGCAATTTTTTAAAACAGAACTTTGTAAAGCTACTGATGTAGATTTTTTGTTTAAAAACAATGATTTTGACGCAATTATACATTTCGCAGCCTTAAAAAGCACACCTGAGTCTGTCAAAAAGCCGTTTTTGTATCATTACAACAATATAACGTCTTTATTAAATTTAATCGAAGCAGCTCAAAAATATAATGTCAAAAACTTCATCTTTTCTTCATCGTGCGCTGTTTATGGCACGCCTAACTATTTACCAGTTGACGAAAAGCATCCCTTTAATGAAGCCTTATCGCCCTATGCTCGCTCAAAGCAAATTGGCGAATTTATTTTAAAAGATACTTCGAACAAAAACTTTCGTACTATATCACTGCGGTATTTCAACCCCATTGGCGCTCATCCGTCAGGGCTGTTGGGCGACTTGCCTCAAAAAGATGCAAATCTAATGCATTATGTCCTTGAAGTTGCTCTTGGCAAACGTCCTTACCTTGAAATTTACGGTAATGATTACGATACGCCAGATGGCACTGGAGTACGCGATTATATCCATATTTTAGACGTAGCTCAGGCTCACATCGTAGCATTGAAAAGACTTTTAAACAACAAAATGCTAACCAATTACGAATATTACAACATCGGCATTGGACAGGGCATTAGTGTGCTGCAAATTGTTAAAGCTTTCGAAAAATATGTAGGAATCAAAATTCCTTATAAATTTGCACCAAGACGCCCAGGCGATGTTTGCTGCATTTATGCTTCTACTGAGCTGGCTAACAAAGTGTTAAAGTGGAAAGCTAAATATTCGCTTAAAGACATGATTATTACATCGTGGAACTGGGCCAAAAACATCAACAAGGTCTTTTATGAGTTCACGACAAATTAATTGCATCATCAAACGGATTTTCGACTTTGTAGTATCACTTATTGCTTTAATTGTTCTTTCACCCGTGTTTTTAATTATTGCGATTTTAATCAAATTAGACAGTAAAGGTCCAGTATTCTACAAACAAAAACGCGTAGGCAAAAACCTTAAAGAATTCGAACTTATAAAATTTCGTACAATGCGCCCCGGTGCCGACAAACAGGGCTATCTCACCGTCGGCATGAAAGACCCGCGAGTTACTAAAATCGGTTATTTTTTACGAAAATATAAATTAGACGAGCTTCCACAATTAATAAATGTACTTAAAGGCGAAATGAGCCTGGTGGGACACCGTCCTGAACTTATGCACAGAATCCAAAAACTTCCAGCACATTACCGAAAATTTTACGAACAATTTAAACCCGGCATAACCTGCTATGCTTCAATTCAATACATTAAGGAAAACGAACTTTTAGAAAAAGCTAACCTTAAAACCCCTGAAGAAGTCGAAGATTTTTACATGAAAAACATACTTCCGGATAAGATTAAGCTTAACATGAAGTATTACCAGAATCCAAACATCCTCCACGATATTAAGCTCATTATCATGACCATCCTTAAAATTCTCAAACTCAACTAAACCTGCGATTAGCCCAAATCCTGCATGTCAACCAGTCGTTTGTAATACCCACCCAGAGCAATTAACTGCTCATGATTACCTTTTTCGACTATCCGTCCTTCGTGCAACACGTAAATAATATCTGCATTTTTCACAGTGGATAATCGATGCGCAATAACAACCGAAGTTCTTCCTTGCATCAACTTATCCAGAGCATCCTGTACCAGACGCTCGCTTTCTGTGTCTAACGACGACGTGGCTTCATCAAGTATCAAAATCGGCGGATTTTTCATAACAGCCCGGGCAATACTAATTCTCTGCTTTTGTCCGCCCGACAGCTTATTTCCGCCTTCACCAACGAATTCTTTGAATCCATTAGGCCATTGCATTATAAAGTCATAAGCATTGGCAATTTTCGCTGCCCGCACCAAATCTTCGTAAGTATAGTTTTCAACGCCAAAAGCAATGTTATTCTCAATTGTATCGTTGAATAATACAGGATTTTGGTTCACTATGCCAAATAAATTACGTAAATCTTTGATTTTTAAATCTCTAATATCAACACCATCGATAGTTATCTGGCCTTTTTGTACGTCGAAAAATCTTGGAATAAGGTCCACCAAAGTCGATTTACCTGCGCCTGATTCACCGACAATTGCAACAGTCTGGCCTTTTTTGATTTCGATATTTATGTCTTGTAAAACAACTCGCTCGTTATCATAGCTAAAATAAACAGATTTTAACTCGATTTTATGCTTAAATTCTTTGATTGGCAGTGCATTGGGCTTTTCTTTTATGGGATTTTCAAGTTCTAAAATCTCCTTTATCCTTCGCATTGACGCCAGCCCCTTTTGCACGATATAATATGACTTTGTCAAAGACTTTACCGGCGTTATCAGTTGCGAAAAAACTATTAAATAAGCAATAAAACTCTCTGAAGTCATTAACGTATGTCCGCTTAAAATCAAACTACCGCCAACAAACATTATCGTCAAAACCACAACAGTGCCTAAAAACTCACTCAACGGATTTGCTAAAAACACCCGCCGCTCCACTTTAACAATTAGCCTGTAAAATTTTCCGACTATCGCAAAAAATTTTCGAATCATTTTTTTCTCGGCATTAAAAGCCTTTATCACTCGCAAACCGGTTATTGTCTCTTCTGTATCTGAAACTACATTGCCCAAAGTCTGCTGAACCTCGTACGAGCGACGCCGCAAATTCTGCGCAATTGTCACTATTACATAACCTACTATTGGCAGGAAAATCATTACGAAAACCGTCATCTTTATGCTCAAATAAAACAAATAAACCGTATAAAACAATATGGCCACAGGGTCACGCAAAATAAGGTCATGTGTAGCTTGTACACTTTCTTTAACCTCAAAAGTATCGCTTGTAATTCTCGTTAGAATCGTGCCTTTTCGCTCCTGGTTAAAAAAGCCAATTGGCAGCTGGACAATTTTTCGATAAATATCCTGCATTAAATCACGCACCACCCCATTACGCACTGTAGTAATGACGTATCGTCCAAGGTAGAAAAACAAATTTTTCAGAAAACTGCCGGCAATTACAACTACAGTAATTATCAACAAAGCTTTTACAGCACCTTGCGTAACAACGACGCGGCTCAAATAATAATTCAAATTATGGATCAAAACCCTGGAATTCAGGCTCCAAGGCAATGGCTGTGTTACGAGTTTCTCTGGATTAAATAAAATTCGCAAAAAAGGTATGACCATCGTAAACGAAAACAGCGTAAAGACAACACTAACAGCATTGAACAAAAAATAACCAATGGAATTTTTCCAGTATTTACGAATGTACGTCAGTAACAAATGAAAATCTTTCACAGAAAAACAGTTTTTAATTGCCTTGCAAACTTAAAATTTTCACGATTAAATCATAAATTTTCCTTTTGCTTGAGCCATTGTTTGGCTGTGAAATCCAGTTCTTCGTACCATTCATCACCAAAAGCCCGGCGAAGCGGCTGTTCTAAAAACTGGTAAACACGCACGCCTAACTTCTCGCCTTTTATACGGCCAGGCAGGCAGATGTCCCGCTTAGAATAATTTACTGCAGTAAACTCAGGATATTTTGCCAGACGAATAGGGTACAAATGACAGGAAATCGGCTTTGGCCAATCAATTTCGCCTTTTTCATACGCATGCTGAAAAGCACACCTTGCAATGCCACGATCATCGTAAAAAACAAAAACACAGGCGCCTGAGTCATGGCAGGTCGTAACCCAATCTCCGTCCTTGTCTTTTTCGTAAAGCCCCTTTTGTTCGATAACTTGTAAATGTTCGGCTGGTAAATACTTTTTTATTTTCGGAAAATACTTTTTTAAAAGCCGTAGTTCGGATTCTTCCAACGGTGCGCCGGCATCCCCTTCGATACAGCAAGCACCTAAACATTTATCGATATCACATGCGAACTTCTGTTCAATTACGTCCAACGACACTAATGTTTTGCCAATCTGCAGCATAAAATTGTTTTTTTACTCAATTCCCGGCATTTCTAAGCAACTGGGCATTGTAAAATTCAACTAAATTCTGGTAATAAGCTTTAGCTTGTTCACCG
>WFZV01000145.1 GCA_015489395.1 Bacteroidales bacterium | reverse complement strand
GAATTATGGAACTTGCAAAAAAATCTTATCAAGAAATCAACAAGTTATTTTCGAAATTAGGGCTTAAGCTTACAATGCAGCGTTATGCCATTTTAGAGTACCTCATGGGAACCAAAGAACATCCTTCTGCTGAAATGATTTATAATGCTTTAAAAGAAAAATACCCAACAATCACTCTCAGCACTGTTTACAATACTCTGGAAATTTTCGAACAAAAAGGCCTTATCAAGCGCGTACCAACTTTCAATGGCACAGCTCGTTACGATGCTACAGTTTCGCCTCATTTACACATGATTATGACAGAAAACGGTAAAATAGTCGATCTTTACGATAAGCAAATCATCGACATGATTCACAAGCACCTCAAAGAAAAACACAACATTGACATTGAACCTGAAAACATTTATTTACTAATTTCTTCCGACGCTAAAGCTTAGCCCTACGTTAGTCTATGGCTGGATGTTTGGGTCAGCCAAACATCCAGCCAATTTTTCGATCAATTTTATTTATGCAAAGCGTTATATACATCGACGCACTTAGTTAGAGTTGCCTCTACCCTATCCATTTGCAGCTGGCTTGCAGCATCGCTTAAAGCTTGATGCGGATTAGGATGTACTTCCATAAATAGTGCGTCTGCGCCTGATGCAATAGCTGCCAAAGCCAGAGTCTCGATCATTTCCGGGTCGCCGCCTGTAACACCTGTTGTTTGATTTGGCTTTTGTACTGAATGAGTAACATCAACCACTACCGGAACGCCGATTTTCTTCATTATTGGCACAGAACGAAAATCCACGACCAAATCATTGTAACCGAACATTGTTCCGCGTTCGGTAAGCATTACCTGTTTATTGCCTGTAGAAAATACTTTTTCGACCGCAAAACGCATAGCTTGCGGCGACATAAACTGGCCTTTCTTGATATTAACTGGCTTTCCTGTACGACCAGCTGCCAGCAGAAGGTCTGTTTGGCGGCACAAAAAAGCTGGTATCTGTAAGTAATCAACATATTGAGCCACCTCCTCTGCTTCCCAGCTTTCGTGGATATCGGTCAGCACAGGTAAATCAAATTTTTCTCGTACTTGCCCAAGGATATTGAGTGCTACTTCGCGTTTTAAGCCTGTAAAACTATCTAATTTTGTACGGTTGGCTTTTTTGTATGATGATTTAAAAATAAGCTTTATGCCTAATTTTTGTGTTACTTTTTTCAAATGCTCAGCGACTGTAAATGTGATTTGTTCGTTTTCGACAACGCACGGACCTGCAATAAGAAAAAACATAGCTAATTAGATTTTGTATTGTTACCGTTGGAATTGAGGTATTTTTGTAAAGCCCGGGATTTTTTTCCAAGATACCCTGCATGGTGGCGTTTTGCGTAGTCTTCTGGAGTAAAGCCGATTTTTTCGATCATCAACGAGACTAAAATATCGCCAATCACTGTCATTGTAGTAGTTGAAGTAGTGGGAGTAAGGCCTAAAGGACAAACTTCGCGCGGTGCGCCTGTAAAAAGAAAAGCATCTGCTTTCTCAGCCAGGATGCTATTAGGATTGCCCGAGATAACGATAATAGGAATTTTTGTATCTGGATGAAGACGTTTTACCAGCTGGAGCAACTGTATAATTTCTGTAGTCTTACCTGAATTAGAGACAATTAGCAGAACATCATTTTCCCGTATTATTCCTAAATCGCCGTGTTGAGCAGCGCAAGGGTCTAAGAAAACAGAAGGAGTGCCTGTAGAGCTAAAAGTTGTTGAGATGTTAAGGGCTATTTGCCCGGCTTTGCCCATGCCGCTGGCAACTAAAATTCCGCCTTTTTTGTGTACTCGCTCATGGATAATTTCGATAGCTTTTTCGAACTGGTCTGTTATAGGGATATTAAGTATCGATTTTGCTTCATGCCTGATTATTCTCCTGATTTTTTGTTCAATATCTGGATTCATTTGCCTGGAATTTCTAAAATTAGTCTTAATTGTTTAGCCAAAGTAGCTTTTAGGTCTTTTCGATGCACAATATAATCAATAAAACCGTGTTCTAAAAGGAATTCAGAACGTTGGAAGCCTTCAGGCAAGTCCCTTCGTATGGTTTGTTTAATAACGCGTGGCCCGGCAAATCCGATTAAAGCTCCTGGTTCAGCAATATTTATATCGCCCAACATAGCGAATGAAGCTGTCACACCGCCGGTTGTCGGGTCAGTCATCACAGAGATATAAGGTATTTTAGCTTCTGCCAGCTGAGTAAGCTTAGCAGCAGTTTTAGCCATTTGCATAAGAGAAAAAGCTGCTTCCATCATGCGTGCGCCGCCCGAACGGCTAATGATAATCAAAGGATAACGGTGTTTTATACAATAATCAATTGCGCGAGAAATTTTTTCGCCAACAACCGAACCCATTGACCCGCCAATAAATTCAAAGTTCATACCACCGATTACAACGTTTATGTCTTCCAATTTTCCAGTAGCTATAGTTATAGCTTCTTTCAAGCCTGTTTTAGCCTGTGCATCGCGGATACGGTCGGTATATCTTTTGCGATCAACAAAGCCCAAAGGGTCTAACGGTAAAATATTTTCGAAAAGCAAAGTATATTGCCCATCATCGAAAAGGAAGTTAAAGTAATCTTTTGTAGGAATACGGTCGTGATACCCACAATTCTGGCATACTCCAAGGTTTTTCTTATGTTCCTCCATTGTCACGATAGTCTTGCACTTAGGACACTTGTACCAGAGTTCTCCTTTTAACTCTCGTCGCTCAGATGCTGGCGTACGTATGCCTCTTGTCATTCGCTGAAACCAATTACTCATGATGATGAGTTTAAAATTTACAATAAATTTACCACGATAAAATTAATTTTTTTTACTCAGGCACAAAAATTAAAATGTTTTTTAGAAAAACCGTGGTATATCTTGTTTGTGATTAATTATTTTAAAGTTTAATGATAAAAACATGTGCCATCGTGCCAGAAAGATATTTGCTGCAATAAAATCGTATTGTGCAACATAGGTGAAATACAGACGATTTCCAACGTTTAAACCAGTAATTATTGAAGCTTTTGGATAAAATTTCTGGTTAAAATAATATTGCAAATTCACAGCTCCGCCTAATTTTAAAACTTTTTTCAAATAAAATATCGCCTCAGGCTCCAGATAAATCGATTCACGGTTAACGCCGCTAATAAATACTGCATTTAAATAATACAAATTAATCGGGTGCTTGTAAAAATATGAAGCTAAAAAGATATAAGTTGTCGGCATTTGCACAAATGACCTGGTTTTAAGCAAATTAGCAACCGAAAAACCCAGTACCCAATCTTTGCTATATAAAATCGAACCAAAACCGAATTGCAAGTTCCTATTCCGTCGGTAATTAGCAATTTCAGGGTCAGGAAGGAGTCCTTGTAACTGGTCTTTATTAAGCTGGTCGAACTGCAAATAACTGCTTAACGAAAACGCTGCTTTGAGATTATAATTAAATTTCACTTCATAAAAATACGAACCACCTAAATTATAGTTATTCCATGGTCCTGAGCCTTGTTTCAAAATCTGCAGGCTACCACCCATTTTAAAATAACGCTTTGAAACAGTCAAAGAGTAATGACTTGGCGCATACGGCAAAGCAAACAATCGAAATGATGACAGGTTGATATTTAAATAATTATACGTTGCTACTAAAGCAGGATTCAACAAAATAGGATTTACCGGATAATCATTCACAAACGGATAAACCTGCGAATAACTGAATTTTACAAATAAAATTAAAACAGCAAATATGTATGTTAATCGTCTCATTATGGGATATTTTAACGAAGTATTGTCACTGTAAAAGAATAAACATTTTTGTTGTCAGATATAATAAACCAGTAAACGCCCGATGGCAATTGCCGCCCGTTGATTTTTCCCTGCCATTGGTCAAAGCCAGTAAGCTGGTCCTTTCGCAATTTAGCAATTACCTCGCCTTTACTATTAATAATCGACACCTTAAAATCAGGCGAAGCATTTAAATTCCAGAAATTTATCATATCTAAAATGTTTAAATAATCGTTCACACCATCGTTGTTAGGCGTCAGGATAAAATTGCCGCCGAAGTTCTTAACTTTTTCAATTCCTATAATTCGATATGGTATTAATTTCGAAAAAGGCTGGTCTCCCATGCCAACCACAACCAGCAAATTACCGCGTTTTGACGTCACAATACGAAAAGTTTTAAGCTCAAATACAGTATCATTTAACTGTTTTACAAACAAAGACGAATTTTTATCATACAACTCAAGGTCTATAACCTGCTGTGTATCGGATTTTGCTATAAAAATTGACAATTTATCAGAAAAATCAAAAGAAGAAATATCTTCTGGCGATAAAGAATAAACGTATAAATTACCGTCGGGTGCTGATTGCGGTCGATAGACACCAAAAGGCACATGATAAAATTTTCCCTGGATAACGCCATCTTCAGTCATATACATACCGTCATCAACATCAGCTGTTTCCAGATAATCCTGTAAGGTCTGCTGCGCTTTTAAACTAAAAATTACAGGACCATCAAAAACAATGTATGACGAATCATCTCCCGGTGACTGTGGCTGATAATAATACATATCTTCGTTACCATTCACAGATACCCTTATTGGCTCATTTATTGATACAGGCAAAGATTTATAATAAATATGCGAAAAATCTTTTAGTTTGTAAGCACCAGGACTCGAATATTCAAAAACTGAAACATTATTAGGACTACCCAAATTGGCAAGAACATAAAATTGGCTCGAATCTTCATTAAAACCTAAACGCTCTTTGCTAAAAATTAGTTTTAATGGCTTTAAATACCTGATCGTCAAACCTTCACCATAATCCAACAACATTGAATCTGTTTTAAAAATTATCGCTCTAAACGCATATCTGTCTAAATATTTGATTATTCCAAGCACTAAAAAATTTCCATTATCTTTAAACTTAAAACTAACCTGCCTATCAGAAATCAGGCTATCACCAATTAAATAATAAAATTCCAATTGCCTCCCATTTCGCAAAACATTATTCGAATCATTTACTACACAATTTATCTCTGCGCCATGATTTCCATAAGCCTGAATGTCGTCCTCTCCCATCGCTCCTTCTAATTGGTATGATTGACCATTCTCTAATTTGACTTCGTAATGTATATCAAGCGAATCAAAAATTGATTCTGGTAAATAATGTATGAATGTACGATTATCTTTATAAATGCCTCCTTTAAAATACGCTTCAACCTCATAAACTCCAGGCTTTTCTGCATCAAGTTCTGTCTCATCATCATAATCCGCAAGATGTTCAAAGTTATAAAACCACCTCACACTATCGTATTGATAATCAGGGATAGCAAGAGGTTCTGTCTTTGGCTCTAACCAAAAAATATCAGGCCTCCACTTAGGCCATTCTATATAAACTTTATACGGAAACAAAGCTTCTATATGCGTACTATCATTCCCTGCGAAAACATCTATCTTACCGGTAAAATTAGCTTTAAAACCTACCTTTAATCGAGGCAGACTGACATCAAAAGTTAAAGCATTAGCCTGAATTGAATCGCCTAAATTATTCCACAAGACAGCACCAAAACTTGAATTTTCAAACCGTGAAGTAACACTAAAAGTAACTGGCTCCATTAGTTTTATTGTATCCGGTTCATGCTCAAGAAAAACCAATGGAAACCAACCCGAAGGATAATTAAACTCGTTATTTATGTCGAAAAATGACAAATCTTCTGTTGCCAGAAAATGCGGATGAGTAATATTGCTTAAAAATGTAAGAAAACCAGCATCATAAACTACAGCCAGATCGCCCAAAGGCGTAATTTGCAGATTTTTAATCTCTCCTTGTGCTTCCCAAACCGTATCCAATTCATTGGTTCTAATATCCAGCGCATACAAAATATCTCCGCGACTAAAATATAAATATCTGCCACCTGGCGCAAACTCCATAGCATTTATACTGTCGATGTCTAAAGATGTTCCCACTTCAATTCCATGAATATTAAGCTGGTTATTTAGTTCAAATCTGTATAAAGTCAGCTTATTGTCTGTGGCCAAAGCATAAACATAAGGACTATCTACTGAAAAAGCAGAAGTCCTTGGAGTGCCGTTTATTATATTCCACTGCGTTGTATTTGTGGATAAGTTATTTCCAGCAATTGTCAGCTGCATAATGTTCAAAGCCCCATTATCAACATAAACCAGATATGCTTTGCGAATATCAGGCTGGCGGTTTCTTTGTGGATAAAAAGCAGTTAAAGTATTGGCTACATTGATTTTCGTTACTTTCGCACTTATTGCTGTATCGTTCACTAAATGGTCCAACTGCATCTGAGATAGGCTATAAACCATCAAACTGTCATGAGAAATGACAACTGGAACGATAAAACTTTGCGAAAAATCTGCGCTTTTTAATTTCAACAAAACCGGGGGTTCGCTAACAGTATCGCCTTCAGTCCGCAGGTCAACATTGACACCGTTAAAATCGTAAATCGATACTACATACATTTTCCTGCGGGATAATGCACAAAATTTTGTACCTATAAAGCCTGTACTTGAAACTGGTTCATCAAAATAATTTAGATGTGTTAATATACTTTGACTGGTAAAATCAAATAAGTCACTACCAAACAAAAACGTACCATTCCACAAAATCTCCCGTCTTATTGTGTCTTTACTTGCCAGTGTGCCATTAACGAGAATTTTATTTCCTTGCCCAAAAGCTGGTAATTTTACGCAACTTTTATATTCGCTTGTTTTCCAGAGATTTTCACCATTTAATTTAGACAAAAAGCTATTATTGAACGGCCAGGGTGCCGCATACGATATACTTAACCAAATAAGAACGTTAGCAAAAATTAAAAATATTCGTCGCATGCTAATGAAATTGTTTGTTTAACGGTCGAAATCGATATGTTCAACGATTAATATACGATTTTTTTCGTTTTTATGCGAAAAATCATCTTTTGCAAAATCTCATTAATTGCTCGTAATCTAAAAATCAACGATTTACACTACCCAACTTTACCAGTCTTTTTCATAAAACTTAACGCACAAAATTACCTGACATTTTACCCGGTCTATTTTTTGTATCTGTGAAAAAAAAACGGCAGGCGCAAGGTATGTCCTTGCGCCTGCCTTAAATCGTACAAAACAACTGCTTTATGTACGAATTATTTTTGTTTCAAAGCTTCTTCGCCAAGTAAAAGACGTACAATGCCTTTTACAGCGCGATAACCGTCAGCAATTGCGCTAATTGCATCAGCAACACGGTTGACCGCATCACCCCCAGCAAAAATCTTAGGATCATCTGTCTGTCCCCATTCATTGACAATTATACGTCCACGGTTCATCTTAACCTTATCGTGATATTTCTCTGGCAGGAACGAATAATCTGCTGATTGTCCGATAGCTGCAATTACTGTTGTACATTCGATATCTGTTTCGCTGCCTTCGATAGGTACAGGACGCGGACGGCCGCCTCGTGGGTCAGGCACCATTTCTGCTTTAACATAACGCAAAGCTTTAACTTTTCCTTGCTCATCAGTGATAACTTTAACCGGTATGCCCTGAGTCCATATCTGTACGCCTTCTGCCTCAGCATCTTCGATTTCTTCCCAGTCAGCCGGCATATCTTGCTTACGACGGCGGTAAAGCATAATAACTTCTGCGCCAAGACGACGGGATACTCGCGAAGCATCAATTGCTGTATTTCCACCACCAACGACAACCACACGATTACCTACGTCTATTCTTTCACCTTCGTTGACACGACGTAAGAAATGAATTGCACTCCAGACGCCATCTGCATCTTCGCCTTCAATTCCAAGCTTCCAGGCATCTTGCAAACCTACGCCGATAAATACTGCATCGTATTTCTGGTAAATTTCGTCAAAACTAATGTCTTTGCCCACTTCAGTGTTAAAGTGGAACTTAACGCCAACTTTCTTCATGTATTCGATTTGCTTGTCAAGGCTTTCCAGCGGCAAACGGTACTTAGGAATTCCGTACATTGTCATACCACCTGCGCGGGAGTTGCGTTCGTAAATCTCAACATCAAATCCACGCAAAGCTAGGTAATAACCCACTGTTAGACCAGCAGGGCCAGCGCCAATGACTCCAACAGTTTTACCGTTTTTCGGTGCAATTGGTGGATTGACAATTTCTTTTATTTCGTCGGCGTTCAAAGCCCGTTCTGTAGCATAACGCTTCAACCAGCGAATAGCAACAGGTTCACCACGTTTAGCCAAAGCACAAACTTCCTCACAACGGCGTGTACAAACTTTTCCGCAGGTTTCTGGCAGCGGGTTGTTATCGTAAATTATTCGTAAAGAATCATCGTCAGCGCCCCATGCAATAGCATTGATGTATTCGGGGATGTGCATGTGTTCCGGACATGCTTCTGTACACAAACCACAGCTCAAACAACGCTGTGCTTCGCGGCGAGCCTGGTCTTCTTCGTAACCCAAAACCACTTCGGCAAACGACTTAACGCGTTCCTTCGGATCGAGCATTGGCATCTTTTCTCGCTCGTAAGTATTAATCGAGAAATTCAAATCATTGCTACGCCATGAACGCTTGTCTTTTCCGTCAGGGTTGCTGATTCCTGGCATCCACAGAAAATCCTCAGGATTTGGGCTAACGAAAATGTATTCACGCGTCAGGCTCAAAGACCCTGTAGGACAGACATCTACGCACAATCCACACCAGCAACAACGACCATTATCGATTCTTGGACGCAAGCCACTATCGCCTTTTTTGGGTTCGATGCCTTCGACAGGCACCATATCAATTGCCTTGTTCATACAAATCTCAGCGCAATTACCGCAACCAATGCAATAATCAATATCGTTGTAATGCAGACCGCGGTAACGTTCGGCTGCTGGTTTTTCTTCGTAAGGGAAACGTATTGTGTGAGGTTTTTTGGCTACCTGGCCTAAAGCGGTTAATGGATTTGTTATGCCTTTTATGTTAAACCAACTCATTTTGGCAAAGTTTTGAATGTTTAAAACTGAAGTAATTAAAACTTATCGTTCCATTTCCGGTGGACAAGTTCCAAGGCTGTTCATTATCATCGAAACATCAGAAATATTTTGTCCAACCAAAATTTTCTCAAGCAAAGTAATACCGTGAACATAAGCCGGACCACGCACATGCACGCGTCTTGGAAATTGCGAACCATCGCTTACGACATAATATCCAAATTCGCCGCGTGCAGATTCAGTTTTGACATAAGCATCGCCGCGTGGTATGCGCCATTTATGCGGATTAGGTATTTTGTTCCAAACAGGTCCTTTTTCAGGCATTTTATCCAAAACCTGACGGACAATATTAATAGCCTGACGGATTTCAAACCTACGAACCAAAGCTCTTGCCCATACGTCGCTTGTTTTGTAAAAATCAGGTACGACAAATTCAACCTGGTCGTAAAATTCATAAGGTTCGTCAATACGAACATCGCTCTTTGTGCCAGTAGCACGCAATGGCGGTCCTACAACTCCCCATTCTATAGCTTTTTCTGGTGGTATATAGCCCACGCCTTGCGCACGTTTTTGGAAAATAGCATTATCAAATAACAAACGGTCGTAATCATCCAGACGTTTTTCGATGTAATCCATAACTTTATAAACGCGGTCTTTAAAACCTTTGGGTAAATCACGACGTACACCTCCAGGCCAGATATACATGTGATAAACACGACCGCCTGTCAGTTCTTCGAACAAATCTAAAACATAGTTACGGTCACCTATAGACCATTGGCCGATAGTATACAGACCGACAGATGCCGACTGTCCGCCGTACCACAGCAAATAGGCCTGGATTCGTGCCAGCTCCAGCACCAGCATTCTAATCCAACGAGCCTTTTCAGGAACTTCCCGTCCTTCGATTTCCTCTACTCCTCGAGCGTAATTTTCTTCGTTAGGGTCAGGTTCTGGAACGCAAATTCGGCAAACAATAGTAAAACTCTGAAGCCAATTGCGGCGTTCCATTAGCTTTTCAAAGCCACGGTGCAGATACCCGATGTGGGTTTCTGCTTTCACGATGGTATCACCGTCAACCTCAAGTTTGACCATCATATTACCAGTGATACCCGGATGCTGTGGTCCTAAGTATATTGTTGTAGTTTTTTGCTTTCTCATCGTGAATATTTCTTTGCAAATTCTGGTATTTCTTCACCTGTACGTTTAGCAATAGTTTCGCGGACATTTTGAGCATCTTCACGTCCGCTTCTAAATTCAAAGTTTTCCATTACATACTGTAATGTATCAAAATCCCGCCTCATAGGAGGCAAATCATCCCAATCTTCAAGGATAAGTTCTTTACGGCCAACAAGACCAGGGAATTGGATGCCGAACATTTCACGCATTTCGCGCTCATAGGTATTCGCCTGTGGCCAAATATAATCAATGTTCGGCGCTACAGGATTTAGACGATCAACATCGACTTTAACCAAAACATTGATTTTATCCTCAGGATGCCATAAAATGTAAACCAGCTCAAACCTGTTTTCTTCAATCCAGTCAACGCAAGAAATATGTGATAAATGTTTGTAACCCAACTTTTCTTTTAAATACAGCAAAACAGCTTCGATTTGTTCTGTAGTAGTACGAAGGTGAACGCGCTGGTGTCTTTGAACCTTTAAATCGAAGATTTTATCATTGAAATGATTTTTTAAGACTTCCAGGAGTAAATTTTCTTTTTGCAAATCAGCCATAACTAATGATTTTAAGTTAAAAAATTAAACAAAAGACTACCAGTTATAATCAGGCATACGCCAGTTTTTAATGACTTTTTGCTGATTTTGACGGTACCATTCCAGGTTTTCCTTATAATGTTTCCAACCTAAAGCTTTTCCTTGCTGGATCAGCTGTTGTAATTTAACAAATCCAGCAATTACAGCTTCTGGTCGTGGCATACAGCCATTTATATAGACGTCAACTGGTATGTATTTATCCAATTGCTTGATAGTATTGTACGAATCCCAATACATTCCACCATTTATCGTACAAGAGCCAAATCCCATAACGTATTTAGGGTCTTGCATTTGCTCATAAGCACGTATAACCCTTTTAAGTGTCTTGACTGATAAATAACCTGTAATTAACAATACATCAGCCTGTCGTGGCGTAGCAGCTCCACGAATACCAAAACGCTCTGCGTCGTATCGTGAGGTAATGGTCGGCGGTATTTCAATAGCACCGCACCCTGTTCCATAAGCCAGAATAAACAGCGAATTCTTCCGTGCGAAATTTTTTATTATGTCTAAAATCTTTTGACTCTCACGATCATTAAATGCTCTGTTCATTGTAAAACTGTTTTAAATTAAAATAAAGCAACTTGAATAAACGCTAAAATAGCAAAGACCAGGGGCCAACCCCATAAACGGCGGATTGCCTGCTCAGTTCGAAGCCTTGGCATAATGATTCCTACTGCGATAACAAACAAATAAACCGTAAAGGTTTTAACAATTAACCAAAGCCAATTAGTTGAACCTCCCATAAATACATCAACAAACAAAGTTAACTTTGCGAACATAAAAATACTGCCTGCAGACATCATTGTACCTAAATACTTACCACCAAATTCTGACATTGGACCTGAAGCCAACTCTGCTGGAGCTATAATAACTTCATAAGGACCAGCATGAAACATTGCAGGCAATACACACAAAGCTGCCAGGAAAGCAAATGGCGAACTAAACATTATCCATGTATGATGTTCCTGCTGAATTCTGACTAAATCAGTTACCGAAGTTGTGTGATATTGAATCATTACTGCAATTAATGCCATAATAAATGGTATCTCCGAACCGACTAACAAACTCAAACCACGAGTTACACCAATTGCCGAATTAGGGTTACCTGTCTGGCCAACACCCAAAGCCATACCAAGCTGCCCGAATGGCATTAAGTAAAGTATCAAAATCAAGTCACCGTTAAAGCTTAAGTTCTCGAAAAATTTAGAGCCATATTGCGTTGGCACAATCAATAAAATAGTTATTGCCATTGCTATCATCCACAACGGTGCTAAATGATGCATAACACCGTGATAAATATTCGACTCTTTAGACCAAAACTTCAAAATATCTAAAAAGTTCTGATAAATAGGCGGTCCATATCTATTTTGTGCTAAAGCAACAATCTTACGTCTGATACCCATGTAAGTAACACCAATTATAAATCCTAATAACGTGGTTACTATTGCTGACAGTAATAAATTCCAGATATTCATTGTTTTAAGCTTTTAGTGTATATTTTTTGCGATAAGAAATAAGATTGCCAAAAACAGCAAAACATACAAAGCATAAGTCTGAGCATTTCCTGTGTAAAGCCGCCTTACATACTGGAAAAAGTCTTCAATTCCTCTCGCAAATTCGTTGTAAACAGGCGTTATTGCATATTTATACACAAATGCAAATGCCCTTTGAAATGGACGATAAAAATTCTCTGAAAAATGATAATTATCCTCTTCTGATGGCGGCTCGCCTGACGTATGAATATCTTTTGTTGTTACATTACGAGAATTTTTATAAGCAACCCAGGTCAAAACTATCAGGAACAAAACAAATACAATCACCAACGATGCCGCAATGTATTGCATATTAATGCTTTGACCCCAATCATTTGTCAAAACCGACATCTTATATGTTACGCCATAAAATCCCAGATCTGCCATCGAACGGGCTATGTATTTAAACATTATGCCCGGAAATGTTCCCAGAACTATCAAAAACAAAGCTATCAATAACATTGGCACTGTCATAAACGGATTAGCTTCTTTTACATGCTCAAATTCTTTTTCTTCTTGACCTAAAAATACGCCAAATAAAAACCTAAAAGCATATAAAAATCCTGCTACACTGGCCAAAAACAGGAAAACAACAATTACATAATGCCCCGAAGTAATCATCGATTCATAAAGCATCCACTTACCAACAAAACCAGACAAAGGCGGGATACCAGCCAGAACAATTACTGAAATTAAAGCCGAGAAAAACGTCCACGGCATTTTACGAATTAATGCACGCAACTCAGAAAAGTTCGTCGTTCCTGCCTGGCGCTCTACTGCGCCTATTGCCATGAATAAATTAGCTTTAAACAATCCATGCAAAACAGCTAAATAAATACCTGCAAATACACTTAATTTTGTCCCTATACCCAAACCTGCTACAATGTAACCCAATTGGGCCACAGACGACCAGGCCATCAACCGCTTGGCATCTTTCTGTATCAAAGCATAATACGTAGCCAAAACAGCCGTAATAGCTCCAAACCACGCAACTATCTCACCTGCAAGACTTATTCCTGAATGGTAGTACAGATTTATAACAATCAAGCCAATACCGTAAATTCCCATTTTCGATAAAGCTCCTGAAAACATCGAAGTATAATTCATCGGCGTTGTACTATAAGCATCTGGCGCCCAAACATGCAACGGCATAACTGCTGCCTTAACCCCAAATCCTATCAACATCAAACTGCCTACCAAAACCTTGAAACCAAGACTATGCATTGGCAATACTTCGAAAAACTTACTTATCGACAAACTATGTACATTTGCGCCAATCAAAACAATAGCAGTCAATAACGAATAAGCCCCTATTGCACTGAATATCAAATATTTTAATCCTACGCGAGGTGCATCTTCACTTCTGCGGTAAATAACTATCAAATACGAACTCCACGTCATTATCTCCCAGAAAATAAATAAAGTCAACCAATCACCAGCCATTAAAATCCCATACATTCCACCAACAGAAAACAAAAACAGCATATAAAACCACCCCAATCTATCCTGTCCCTTCATGTATGGGATGGAATACAAGGCAACCAAAGGCAATAAAACTGCTATAAGTAAACCAAAAATCCACGAAAAACTATTTAAAGCTAAAGTTAATACAAAGCCAGCAAGGTGTATATTTAAAACCTGACTAACGTCCAGATAACCAATATAATAAATCGAAGCTGCGAATCCAACTAAAACCAACCAGATATCGCCTACAATTTTATGGATATTATATGCGAAGTAAGCTATTATGCCACCACCAAACAATATTAGTAAAAGTACGACTAATGTGTTCATTTCCAATAAATTTAATTAGTTTAAATACTAAAAACCGAGTTTATATAAGTTGTTTTATCCATAATAGCATGAGCAGCTTTGCCAATAAAGCCTGTTACTAAATCAGGATAAACCCCAATTGCGATTATTATCAAAGCCAACAAAACCATTGCAAGCATCGCATTCCAGCGTGGTGTATGTGGCTGATACTCACCTGTTGGCTCTGCGAAATACAGTTTATGCAAAACACGGAAGTAATAAACCAATTCAATCAAACTGACTGACAGCACCAGAATTATTAAAATTACAAAATTCTTTTCTGCCATTGCCGAAAGCAAATAAAACTTACTCCAAAAACCCGAAAACGGTGGAAAACCTATAATCGCAAATACCCCAATACCAAACATCAAAGCCGTAACAGGCATGTAACGTGCAAATCCTTGAATATCTTTAATGTACTTATGCGGTGAATTGTAAGCTAAAAAGCTTGCTGAAAAGAACAACAGACTTTTTACAAGCGCATGGTTAAGCATTAAAAAGATACCAGCAAAAACACCTAAATAAGTATTGAAACTAAAAGCAATCATTATCAGCCCAATCTGACCAATACTCGAATATGCCAGCATACGTTTGATTTTCTCCTGACGCAAAGCAATTCCTTCTGCAAAGACTAATGTCAAAATACCCATTATGAACAACAACTCATTTGCTGACGAAAAATCAAAAATCGTAAAACTTAAACGAATCAAAGCATATAACCCTGCTTTAGAAGTCATAGAAGCAAAAACAGCTCCTATTGGACCGGGTGACTGTGAGTAAGCATCAGGTGCCCAACCATTTAACGGAAACATCTCTGCTTCAATACCAAAACCTGTGAACAACAAAATAAATGCTATGACCTTAATCGTTGGGTCCATCTTATCGATATTACGGGCAATATCTGCCATGTTCAATGTTCCCAACTGAGTATAAATCAACAAAATGCCTAATAAAACAAACGTCGATGCAAACGAACCTATCAACAAATACTTAAATGCTGCCTCTGCACCATCACGGCCTCGATAAAAAGCTGTCAAAGCATAAGCACTAATCCCGGTTATTTCCAAAAATACAAACTGGTTGAACAAGTCGCCAGTTATTACAACTCCTATCGACCCAGCATAAATCAGCATTAAAAGCAAAAAGTACTTCAAAGCATTATCGAATTCCACCTTTTTAAACAAATAACTATACATCCAGACTAAAAATCCCAATATTGCGATTACTGTTGCTATAAATCCTGTAAACTGGTCAAAAACTAAATCAATTCCTATAGGTGGCGCCCATCCTGCTATCTTAACAATAACAGGGTTCCCGGTCTTATAAACATAAAGCAATAATACAACTGCCATCCATGCTAAATAGGCAAACATCAAACCGGGAACTATTCTGATAAAACTCTTATAAATCTTCCCCAACAATGGCAACAAAAAAGCGAAAAACAGGGGAAGTGCGATAAAGTAAATCGGCGTGACTAATATGTGATTTGTTGCTACCATTTTAGATTCCTTATTTCATCAATGTTTGTTGTGTTGTGATGACGATAAAGACGTACTACTAAAGCAAGAGCTACTGCTGTGACACCAAATCCAATTACAATAGCTGTAAGAACTAATGCTTGTGGCACAGGATCGACCATTGCCTGCGCTGCCGCATGTATTGTCTTATATTTTGCCATTACGGATGGCGAAAATATTGGCGCAGTCTTATGCGAAATATAACCCACTGTTATGAACAAAAGATTTACTCCACTATCCATTATGCTCAGTCCCAAAACGATCTTTATCAAATTACGTTTAGTTACAACTGCATACAAACCAATGGCTATCAACAATATAGCTGCGCCGTAAAATGTTATCTGTAATATCTGTAAATTACTCATTTTTCTCAGTTTGTGATTCGATTTCTTTTTGTTTGACGTCAATACTGATTGACAATACTGTATCCAGAATACCTGTCAATTCAGCTGCGACTTTAAAACCTATCGCGATATAAATCAGAGGAATTATACCACCACTCAATAAATCATTTAACTTTCCTGCTGGTAAAAAGTTCTCCAAAAACGTCTTACCTAAGAAAATACCTATTAAACCAATGCCTGCAAAAGTTATCCCCGCAAGCGACTCAACAAATGTAATAGTACGATGTTCTATTGTAAACTTGCGATATGCCAGAAGCAAGAACAAAAAGCCTGTCGCTATTATCACACCACCCTGAAAACCTCCACCTGGAGTCAAATGTCCATGTATAAAGACGTACGCACCTAACAAAATAATTAATGGTACTAAAAACCTACCTGCTATTCGTACAATTACACTTGCTTCAACTGATGTACGCAAATGACTTAAACGTGTGTGTATTTCCCTGCGTCTAAACAATATACTTCCCAAAGCTGTCGATGCTAAAAACAATACCGTAACCTCGCCCAGGGTATCAAAACCTCTGAAATTTACGACAATAGCTGTCACTGCATTAGCTACTCCCAATTTTTTCGGCGAATTTTCTAAATAAAACCTGGCTACATTCATCCTGTCTGCTCCAAACGGTATCTTGTAAAACACTACAAACAACTCTACCGCTATAAATGCTAACAAAATTATGGCTATTGCTTTTTTCATGGTTTAAGAATTTTAATCGTCTTCGAATCGTTTTGTGTTACGTATTGTAACAATGAAAATTATTGTGGTTAAAGCTACTCCAATTGCAGCCTCGGTAAGAGCCACATCTGGCGCCTGAAGAATAAAGTAAAAAATTGACAAAATCAGACTTATAACCGAAGTTGCAACTGTGGCCAATATCAAATCGCGCTTTACTACGGCAAAAATTGCCGCACCAACTAATATTATTGCGCCCACAACTATCAGTATGGTCAAAATTGTATTCATATTATTCGTTTTTTATTTCTTCTGATTCTTTTTCAATACCTTCATGCTCAATATAGTCCTTGTAAGCATCAATATCTTCCTTGGTCCAGGGCTTAATCTTATGTCTGTACGAACCTCTGGCCAATGCGTGAGAACTTATTGGATTCGACAAAGCAATAAATATTATAATGACAATTGCCTTTATAAACCAATTCCAATGCCCTGGCTGTCGTAAAGCCAATATTCCTACGCCTAAAATTAAACTCATTGCCCCCAACGTGGAAGCTTTAGTACCTGCCTGTAACCTGCTGTAAATATCAGGTAAACGTACTATACCAAGACCTCCTAAAAACAAAAATATAGCTCCAAGCAAAACCAAAAAATAACCTAAGTATGTTAGTATCTGTACCATAAAACTGAATTTTAAGTTAATTTGTAATGTTTAAACACCACCTTCCAGATAACGTGCTACAACAATTACTCCCACGAAACCCAATACTGCATAAATCAGAGCTATATCCAGATAAATATAGCGGTCAAATAAAAGGCCTAAAAAAACCAGCATAGCTGCTGACGAAACAGTCATAGTATCTGCAGCCATTACCCTGTCTGAGGCCAACGGCCCTTTTAAAAACCGGTAAAAATCCAGAATCAATGCTAAGGTGATTATCACCAGTACAATTATATCCATTAAATTGAAATGTAGTGCCATAGTTCTTGGTTTGAAAATTTTTTAATTAAACATTTTAAGTAAAATCTTTTCAAAAGGTTCTGCAATTTCCTTGTAAACCTGTTCTGGCTCAACTGTTGTTACGTCCAACCAGTGAATATAAAAACGATTACCTATAATATCCACTGTAAAAGTTCCAGGTGTTAGCGTTATACTATTTGCCAGAACCATCTTTGCGTATGGGTTGGTCAACTTAGATTCAAATTCTACAATTCCTGGATTTATTGGCATCTTTGGAGTTAAAACAATACGTGCAACATTGAAATTAGCTTTAATCATCAACCAGATAAAATTCAAAACATAAACTATCGACCACCAAATATTCGATAATTTAATTCCCTTAAATCCCCATCCTGTAAATGTATCGTAGTAAAAAAATGCCAATAAAAAGCTAACAAACAGACCGGTAAGCACTTCCGGAATTTGTAAAGTGGTCGTAAAGCCCAACCACACTATAAAAAATACCAACCAACTATATAAAAACCTTATTGGCTTTGATGCTAATTGTTGTTGTTTCTCCATAATCTTTGATTTTTGGACATTGCAAAGTTATTTTTTTTATGTTTTTTTCTATTTCGAATATTATTTTTTTGAGCAACTTTCGAAGTGT
>WFZV01000144.1 GCA_015489395.1 Bacteroidales bacterium | reverse complement strand
GGTTACCTGAGATGTGGAGAAGTTTTGTATGATTTTTTAGAGTAAATTTTGCGTGGATTTTCCTGGTTTTTCGGTTTTCTCTGTTTTTGTTTACTTTCAAGTAGTTTTAGTGGTAGTTTTTTTCCAATACATAGTCCGTAATTTATATTTAATGTGTTTTGGTTTTGTGGGGGAGATTGTTTTTTGGCATAAATCGTTTGTTATAAGCATGTTTGTTTGAATCTGGTAGAAAAATTAATCGTGGAATAATCGAATTTTCTGCAATGGAGATTGAAATTTTTTAATTAAATTTGTTTAATCGCTAAAAATTATGATTGATGTTGGTACGAACTTATGGAAGTGCTGTCTATGGGATAAATGCGCAAAAAATCACCATTGAGGTTGATTCGTCGCGCGGTGTAGGTTTTTATCTGGTGGGATTACCGGATAGTGCAGTACGAGAGAGTTTTCAGCGGATAGATGTGGCTTTATCGACTAATGGATATAAGCTGCCCGGAAAGAAGATTGTTGTAAACATGGCGCCTGCAGATATACGCAAAGAAGGTTCGGCTTATGATTTGCCGTTGGCAATAGGTATTTTAGCGTCAGATGAGCGGATTTCACCGCAGCTGTTGGAGGATTATATGATTATGGGGGAATTGGCTCTGGATGGGCAGTTGCGTCCCATACGAGGTGCTTTGCCAATGGCGATAAATGCAAAAGAAGAGGGATTTCGAGGGATTATTTTACCGTCGGCAAATGCACGTGAGGCTGCAGTTGTCAAGGGCCTTGAGGTTTATGGAATGGATAATTTGCAGCAAGTTATAGATTTTTTGGAGCAAAGGGCAGATTTTGAGCCTGTTAGAGTCGATCTGGAAAAAGAATTTTTCCAGAATTTAGATAATTATGAAGCAGATTTTTCAGACGTAAAGGGACAGGAGAATGTTAAGCGTGCTTTGGAGATAGCAGCTGCAGGTGGTCATAATGTTTTGATGATAGGACCGCCGGGGTCAGGAAAAACCATGCTTGCCAAGCGTATGCCGTCTATTTTGCCGCCATTGACACTGGAGGAAGCGTTGGAGACGACCAAGATTCATTCGGTAGCAGGCCGTTTAGGTACAAATGTTTCGCTATTGACAAGGCGGCCATTTCGTTCGCCGCATCATACGATTTCAGACGTTGCTTTGGTGGGAGGTGGAAGTTATCCACAGCCCGGAGAAATTTCCCTGGCCCATAATGGGGTTTTGTTTTTAGATGAGTTGCCTGAATTTAAGCGTTCTGTTCTTGAAGTTTTACGCCAGCCTTTGGAAGATAGGGTAATAACTATTTCACGTTCGAAATTTTCAGTTGAATATCCTGCCAGTTTTATGTTAATTGCAGCGATGAATCCGTGTCCATGTGGATATTATAATCATCCAGAAAAAGAGTGCGTTTGTACGCCATCGCAGATTCGCCGGTATTTGAACAAGATTTCTGGACCGCTTTTGGATAGGTTTGACATTCATATTGAGGTGATTCCTGTTCCGTTTAAAGATTTATCGGATAATCGACAATCAGAGTCAAGTCGCAAAATTCGCCAGCGGGTTATTGCTGCACGTAAAATACAGCAAAAACGATTTGCTCAATATCCATCGATACATTATAATGCTCAAATGGGTGCTAAATTAATCAGAAAATTTTGTAAAATTGACGACACAAGCCAGCAGTTATTGCGGGCAGCAGTTGAACGGCTACAGCTTTCGGCACGAGCTTATGATCGAATTTTGAAAGTTTCACGGACTATTGCAGATTTAGAACAATCGCCAGATATCGAACCGCATCATATTGCCGAGGCTATTCAGTACAGGTCTTTAGACAAAGAAACCTGGGGTAACAAGTACTAATTCTTTAAACATAAAAACTCAAAAATCAATTATGGAACAACTTTTAGTAAAATATCGCAATAAAATTTCTGAAATTTTAGAAGAATACAGCCATTCTTTACATGAGTTGCTCAGAAACATATTTTTCACTTTAAAAGAACTGATACCCGACGATAGTTCGCTTTTTTCGCATGTGCAAATAGGTGACCAGGATTATATGTGCAAAGGGACTCCGGGGCCGAATTTGATTGTAAAATTGGACATTGAAGTTAACGGGCAAAAAGGTTTTTTGGAACTCTGGACAGAAAAAGATTTAAAAAAAGTTTTTGATAATGAGCAGGATAAGAAGCTGTTTTTCGAAGTAATTGAGATAATAAAACAATTAATAAAAAACAAACAGTCTGGAACAGTAGAATTTGAAAGCGATTTAGAAGAAATCAGCGAGTCTGAAAAGCTTAAATTGAGTTTTTACAAAGTCCTCCAGGACCAGCTTTTGAAGCAGTACAGCATGACCAACTATTATGAACGGGATACTTCGTTTGACTTGATGAAGTATAAAGTCAAAGAGATTTTACTGATAGCTACTTTATATGATGCTTTTTCCCTTGAGAGTGAGGGAAACTTTTCGAAGCAGATTTTTGGAGAATATTCTAAGTTAAATCTTTCGTCGCCGCCACGGATTACAGCTGTATCGTCTTACAAAGAGGCTTATTTGAACCTAAGGCAGAAGCATTATGATATGGTAATTATCATGGTCGGTTTAGACCGAGAAACTCCACTGAACATCGCAAAACGGCTTCATTCGCAATTTCCGTTTATTCCGATTTATTTTTTGCTAAATAACAACGCCGAAATATCATTTTTCCTGCCGGCCAAAGAGCAGAAAATTGTAAATAACATTTTTGTCTGGAACGGCGATTCACGAGTATTTTTAACAATGATTAAATTACAAGAAGATTGGGTAAATGTCGAAAATGATACGCAAGTGGGTAATGTACGTGTAATTTTGCTTGTGGAAGACTCGCCAAGGTATTACTCGCGATATTTACCGCTTTTGTATAGCAATGTGTATCGTCAAATCCAACATGTTATAGACCAGGTGGTAGCGCAAGACGAGGTTTATAAGATTTATGCTTTAAGAATGCGTCCAAAGATTTTGCTCGCTACATCTTACGAAGAGGCGCTATGGATTTTTAACCGGTATAAAAACTATTTTTTAAGCCTGATTACAGATGTTGAATTTTCAAAAGACGGCAAAAAACAAAAAACTGCTGGCATTGAGCTTGCCCAATATGTTGCGAAAAATTGGATTGCTGAAATACCAATTATTATCCAGTCTTCGGAAGAGACTTACAAAGATATTGCAGAGAACCTGGGTTTTCACTTTATAAATAAAAATTCCATTACTCTTGCCGATGACATAAATCAGGCTATTCGTGAACACATGGGCTTTGGTGACTTTATTTTCCGTGATGAGACGGGACGTCCAATTGGTTATAGGGCCAGAAATTTAGATGAATTTATCAAACTTATCGAAGATCCGAATAAAATACCAGGCGAAAGCTTGATGTACCATGCCAGACGCAATCATTTTTCTTTGTGGCTGACAGCCCAGGGCGAGGTCAAGGTAGCTTTTGAATTAGCACAGTTAAATATAGAGGATTTTGCAGGTCCGGACGAAATACGAGAATTTTTGATCAAACTGACAAACCGCATCCGTTACAAAAAGAACATGGGTAAAATCGTCGATTTCATAGAGTCAGAGTTGGACAATCCAAGTACAATAGTTTCGCTGGATAGTGGCGCATTGGGCGGTAAAGGACGCGGAATAGCTTTTATTCATACACTCTTTTACCGTTACGGAATAATCAAATTATTTGATGACATAAACATAAAGACGCCTGCAACTTTTATAATAGGCAGCGATCAGTACGATAAGTTTTTGGAAAACAATAAGTTAAAGAAGATAGCGTTTGACCCAAATGTTGATTACATTGAGCTTAAAAAAGCGTTTCTTAATGCCAAGCTCACATTTGATTTGTTTTATAAATTGAGGCGAATTGTGAAAAAAATCCGTAAACCTCTTGCAGTACGATCTTCAGGGTTGCTTGAAGATTCTCTTTATCAGTCGTTTGCAGGTGTTTACGAAACTTATATCGTGCCAAATAGCGATCCTGACGAAAATATTCGTGTTACGCAGCTGGCAAATGCCATTAAAATGGTTTATGCTTCGGTATTTTCACCTAAAGCGCGTTCGTATATCAATTCGATAAATTATCGCATCGAGGAGGAGAAAATGGCAATTGTTATCCAGGAGGTAGTCGGGCGAAAATTCGAAAATTATTATTATCCGCATATAAGTGGCGTTGCCCAGTCGTACAATTATTATCCTTTTTCGCACATAAAACCAGAAGATGGATATGCTACGATAGCTTTAGGATTAGGAACTTACGTGGTTGAAGGTGAACGGGCTTACCATTTTTGCCCTAAGTACCCTAAACTACAGAATTACGTACTCAAGGATTTGCTGGAAAATTCACAAACGCATTTTTACGCAGTTGATTTGCAACGAAGGGAGATAAATTTTCTAAAAGGCGAAAATGCTGCCCTGGCTAAATTAGATTTGTGGATCGCAGAAAAACATGGTACGCTCAAACATCTGGCATCTGTTTATGACATGAATGGTGATCGTCTGATTCCTGGAATTGATTATCCAGGGCCGAGGGTTCTGGACTTTGCCGATATTTTGAAATACAATTATATCCCTTTGGCCCAGACCATTACGAAAATGCTGGATATTGCAAAGGAGGCAATGGGCATTCCGGTTGAAATTGAATTTGCTGTGGATTTAACTAAAGATGAGAATTTACGAGCCAGTTTTTATTTGCTTCAAATGAAGCCATTGTTAGGCGCTGGCGAAGATTATGAAGTTGATTTACAGTCGCTTAATCGAGAAAAATTGATTCTTTTCACGGATAAAAGTATGGGCAATGGCAAAATTGATTATTTAAAACATGTAGTTTTCGTTGATCCGCAGACTTTTAATAAGCTTTATACCGAAGATATAGCCGAACAAATCGGAAAAATCAACGAAATGATGATTTCGCATGGCTTGCAATATGTATTGATTGGACCAGGACGCTGGGGTACCCGCGATAAATGGATTGGAATACCTGTGTATTGGGGGCAAATTTCAAACGCCAAGATTATTGTTGAGACCAGTCTGGAGAACTTTCCGCTTCAGAGTTCGTATGGTTCGCACTTTTTCCATCATGTAATTTCGATGAATGTTGGCTATTTTACTGTTTTGCACGATAACCCTGAGCATTTATTACGTTGGGACAAGTTACGTGAGCAGAAAATAATTTATCAGACAGACTATGTAAAAGTCGTGGAATTTGACGAGCCGTTTGTTGTAAGAATGGATGGTAAAAAGCGCATAGCTTTGATTGAGGAGAAATAGAACAACAGTAGTAGCGGCTATGTCGAATAGATGTATTTGACAAATTGCAGGTTTAAGTCATTGGGACTACATTGGTTTTCAACAAGGCTTTGTAAGTGTAAAAACGTTTGTAAGCTTTTAGGATACGGTTGAAGAACAGGATAAGGTTTTTAAATTCGACTAATGAATTGAGCAGCAAGTTACTGGTAGTAGGATCGACTTGTGCTTGCTGGATACGTTTTATTTCAGCTTCTTTTTTCTCTTCGAAAATTCCTAAAATATCGTTTTTCCATGCGCGGATTTTTTCAATTTCCTGTATGTCGTTGTTTTCCATGACGTTTATAACTTTTTGAACGAATTGGTAAACGATTTCCCAGATTTCAAGAAAATCCTTTTTTTGTGCGTGATTAAAAGGTGCATGGTTATTTTCGACATGTTCGTGGACTCTACGGGTTAAATATACTGCAGCATTAGCAATTTCTCGCAGATGGTCAACAGCTTGTACGTAAAATTGGGCAGCGTTAATCATATCTTCACGCAAAGCCTGGATTATTCGATAAATGTTTTTCTTAATGTATTTAGAATTGTCTTTGAGACTTTCGGCGATTTGAACAGCGTTTTTAAGTTTTCTTCTGTCTGTATTTATTAAACCGTCTTTCACAAGTTCGAGTATATCTTTAACTTTTATCAATTCGCGTAAGATTGTAGTTTTGGCTTTGTCAAAAACATTTTCTTCATTAATGTCCTTATCCAGGGCGAAAAATTGTTTTTGTTCTTGTTCTTTTTCCTGGCGGCGTCTGTGAATAATTCTCGAATGATAAATCAGGAAAATGTCAACAACAATAAGTGTGGCTATTGCGTAACCTTTGAAATATGCTATAATAAATCCGATTGTCAATGCTATTGTAAAGGCGATAAGTGCGGTAAGAAACCAGCCGCCGATTACAGAAATTACCCCAGTAACGCGATAAACAGCACTTTCTCGTCCCCATGCACGATCAGCTAAAGACGTACCCATTGCTACCATAAATGTGACGTACGTTGTGGACAAAGGCAGTTTGTATGATGTTGCCATAGCTATTAAAGCACTTGCAACTACCAGATTAACTGAAGCACGTATTAGATCAAATGCTGAGTCATTGTTCTGTGGTTTGCGATTTTTGAGTTCAAAACGTTTTTCTATCCAGATTCTAACACGCTTTGGCGTAATTTGATTTAGTAAATTAGCAAAATTTATTGTAGCACGAACAATTGACCTTGAAATAGGCGAAGCACCAAATCGTTCATATCCAGTGTCTTGACGAGCTAAATTGACAGATGTTTCAATCACAGTGCGGGCTTTGCGCGAAAACCACAGAGTTAAAATCATAATTAACCCTGCACCAATCAAGAACAGTGGCGAAACATGCACTTTCCCTGCCAATGCTTCCATAGTGTACTGGTCTGGCGGAACATGCGAGTGTACCCAGAATTGGAATGACGAATAACCTGCTAATGGTACACCTATAAAGTTAACCAAATCGTTACCAGCAAAAGCCATTGCAAGAGCAAAAGTACCTGTTAGAACAACGATTTTTAAAATATCGATATTAAAAATAGATTTCAAAATCTCGAAAATCGCTGTGGAACCAATGAAAATAACGCCAAGGATTAAACCTTTGTGTGCTAAAGCCCATTGTACCCAGGCAGCGTCAGAAAAAGCAGAGTTTTTAAACCCTTTGATAAACATAAAATAAGTAATCACAGCAAACGAAAAACCACCCCATAGCGAACCGAAATACTTATAATTTTTCTCATATTCAAACGTAAAAAGTAAACGAGCAAAAAATTGAACAAAAGCACCAACAATAAAAGCAACAACAATTGATAACAGTATACCGCTGATTATCAGTAATGAACGACTGGCGTTAATGTACTGTGCGAGGTTGCCATTATGCGTTTGACTAATTGCATATAGGGATATGGCAACGGCTGCGCCAAGGAGTTCAAATACTAATGAAACGGTTGTCGAGGTGGGAAAACCAAAGGTGTTAAAAAAATCAAGCAGAATTATATCAGTGAGCATAACAGCGACGAAAATCAAAATAATCTGCGAAAACGTGAACATTTGAGGATTAAAAATACCTTTTCGAGCGACCTCCATCATTCCATTCGAGAACACAGCACCTACAAACACGCCTAAACTTGCAACTAATAGGATTAACCACATCGGACCTGACTTTGAGCCATAGGCTGCTACAAGAAAGTTTACAGCATCGTTACTAACTCCTACAACTAAGTCGGTTATGGCTAAGATGAAAAGGATGATTATTAAAATCAGGTATAATTGCTCTGCTGACATTACTTCGAGTTTTTTTGTTTAAAAGCCTGCAATCGTATTTTAGCGAGCTATTGAGTGAGAGAATAATTGAAATTTTGTTGCTAAAATATCATTAAAAATTTGATTGAATAAAAATTTATAGTTTTTATATTGTGCAAAAGGTTTTAAATTGTTTAATAAAGAATTTTGAGACAGGGTTTTGATAGGTTGTTTGTGTAGTTTGTTGATTGTCAAATAATTGTGTGTTGTGGTGATTTTAAAACGAAAATTGTTTTTAGCATGCGAAACGTTGTCGTAGTTGGAAAGGATTAAGTTGATTGATTGTATTATGTGAGATTTTGTTTGCAGCACGGTTTTCTGAGTTTTTTAATCCGTTATTTTGTGTGACTTAATAAGTAAAGCTATTGGGTGATAGATTAGAGACGTAG
>WFZV01000143.1 GCA_015489395.1 Bacteroidales bacterium | reverse complement strand
TTAAAAATCGACAGCTAATAGTTTAACCTCTTGAGTATAAATATTTTTGATTTTATTTTTTGACTTTTATTTTATTTTTATGTTTAAATCTCCGGATATGAACGTAAGAACGGAACTTTGATACATTTAGCTCTTAAAAATTACGCCCGTCCTTACCCTGCGATTTTAACCTGCTACCAAAACAAATTCGCCTATAGATAAATATGGAACAAATGCCCGATTTCTGCTTGACGTAAAACAATAAAATCAGCTGCCACGCTTGTGGCAGCTGATTTTACAAGCCTGAAACTGACTATAAAACTTTCCGAAATTACAACTATGCAACTACAAACGCCTCAATTTTAGCAACACGCTAAAAACTTGCTACGCTATGAATCAAACCCAATAAAATTACTCCTTAAGTTCAATCAATCGGCCTGGTGTCCAGGGTGCTTTCAAATTATCCAGCTGTTTTTCGACTGTCTTCAACTGCTGGGTCAATGTCTTTAATGCCTGAATTTGCGACGGTACCTGTTTTTGCAAAATCTGCAATTGCTGTTTTTCCGTGGTTGTTATCGGCCCTAAAGACTCGTAATGAGCATAAATCAAATACTGCAATCTTTCGTATATCGGCCATTTATGCGGTGGTATTTCCTCGTAACTTGCCTTTGGTTTTACGCCTTTAAATACAAAAATCACACTATCCAACTGTTTTTCAATACGTTGAACCTGACTCATCAACTCAGGCGTTGCTTCTGGTGTGGCTAAAATAGCTTGTTTTACGCTTTTTACCCGCTTCATCAGCTCATTGGCATATTTCATAGCCCCAAGTACAACCCGTGACATTTGTGAAACTTGCTGCTCAAATACTACGATTTGCTTCATGTCGCCTGAAATTGTCCGATTATGCAAAGGTTTAACCCTAAAAGCAACTTTACCAAACAAAGGTTTGTATGTTCCTTTGTCATACAAAGCCATTGATACATAGTATTTTCCTGGCATTACGAGAATGCCGCCATTATCCTTTTTAAAAGGCTCGAACTTATCCTGTTCAATTGGCTTTGGACTTGGATAACGCAAATTCCATGTTACACGATGAATGCCTTTTTGCGGTTTTGCTGTAATTTTTCGGACCACGTTCCCTGCACTATCGTAAATTGTAAACAACAGATAACTTGGCTCTTCCTTACCTTCTTGTTCGTACTGTTTCCATGTTATTTGTGGAATGGGCTTGCCTTGTTTCCAGAGTTTCTTTTCCCGCTCGTGGCGTAATTGGCGGCTTGATTTAGGCGCTTGCTTTAAATAATAATAAAAAGTCACTCCAAAATCCGGATTTTTTGCAATAAAATGATTTGTCCCCTGACCATATTTGCCGCTCTTTTGAATATAAATGTAAGACGGACGAATAGGGAAAATGTATGCTGTTGAGTCTAAAAACTTTTTATTCAGAAACCTGAGTGGGTTGTAATCATCTAAAATATAAATTCCACGGCCAAATGTAGCTAAAACCAAATCGCTTTTGTTTTCCTGGATCGCCATATCATAAACTGCGATTGTCGGAAGCCCGGATTTTAGCTGTACCCAATTTTTTCCACCATTATAACTAAAAAATACACCAAACTCTGTCCCTACGAACAACAAATTTTTATCCTTAAAATCCTGGGCTATAGTATAAACAGTCCCCTTTTCCGGTAAATCACTGGATATTGATTTCCATGTCCTTCCACGATCATGACTAACAAAAACATAAGGTTTAAAATCGTTTTGCTTATGATTATCAAAAGTTACATAAACAGTATTTGGGTCAAACCTGTCTGCTAAAATATCGCTTACATAGCTATACTCAGGCACATTACCAATTTTATCGATTTTACGCCAATGCTTTCCGCCATCCTCTGTCACCTGTACCAAACCGTCGTCTGTGCCTACGTAAATAAGACCTTCGACCAATGGCGATTCGTCCATTGCAACTATTGTCCCCCACAACGACGTTGAAACATCCTTTCCTGGTGTGTCAAATGGCCAATATTTACCCATACACGGTTTAAAATTCCTGTCCATATTACGGGTTAAATCCGGACTAATTTTCTGCCACGTTTGTCCCATATCGTCGCTACGAAATACGTAATTTGCCGCAATGTACAAGCGTTTATGATTATGCGGACTTATTAAAAACGGGGTGTTCCAATTCCAGCGATAGGTCAATTCGTTTTCGCCGGGTTGCGGTCTAATGTACAGACGTTCACCACTTTTGCGGTCGTACCGGTAGAGATTACCGTACTGGTACTCTGAGTAAACTATATCAGGATTTTCAGGGTCGACCATACCCCAAAATCCATCGCCGCCTACTGTAGTGTACCAATCGCATGACGTTACGCCTTCAGATGATAAATTTTGCGATGGTCCTCCAATTGAGCTATTATCCTGCGTTCCGCCATAAACATAGTAAAATGGCTCCTGGTTATCGACATAAACCCGGTAAAATTGCACGATTGGCAAATTGTCAAAGTGCCGCCAATTTTTACCACCGTCAAATGTTTCATAAAGACCTCCGTCACAACCTGCCAGGATGTGCGAAGTATTATCCGGATCGATCCAGAACACGTGATCGTCAACATGTTTGCCTTTTACGCCTAAATTTTTCCATGTTTTACCGCCATCTTCAGTATATTTCGATACTACATTTACAGCATAAACCTTGTTTACGTCCTTTGGATCGCAAAATATCCGGTCAAAATACTGTCCACTGGTATTAAAATCGCTCATTTTTTGCCAGGACTCGCCGCGGTCTGTGGAGCGGAAAAAGCCGCCAGTTTTTTTATCGCCAAAAATCATAGCGTAAAGCACATCTGGATTTACGGGCGACATTGCAATGCTGATTTTACCTTTCCATCCGTCAGGCAGGCCATTGTCAAGTTTTCGCCATGTTTTGCCACCGTCTTCTGATTTATAAATAGCAACATTGGGGCCGACTCCAATTTTAGTCCAAACGCGGCGGCAACGCTGTTCGGTGGTAGCATAAAGCACGTTTGGATTGCGTGGGTCAATAATAACATTGTTTACACCAGTATATTGGTCAATGTAAAGCACCCGTTGCCAGGTTTTTCCGCCGTCAGTTGTTTTATAAAGTCCACGGTCTCCACCTGGCGCCCAGATAGGACCTTCGGCTGCTACGTAAACAATATTTGAATTTGTCGGGTCAACTGCTATTTCTCCGATATTCTGGGAGTTTTTCAAGCCCATATTTTTGAAAGTCTTACCGCCGTCAAGCGATTTATAAACCCCGTCGCCATAACCGACTGACCGTTGAAAATTATTCTCGCCAGTTCCAACCCAGATGATGTTGTGGTTGTTGGGATCTATAGTCACGCAGCCTATTGAATAAGACCCGTATTTATCGAAAATAGGTTTAAAACTAAGCCCAGAATTTATTGATTTCCAGACTCCACCACTTGCAGCAGCAACGTAAATTATTGATTTGTCTGAGGGATCGACAGCAATATCAGATACACGTCCAGATGTCCATGCTGGGCCTATTGAGCGGAATTTTAATCCACTTACCACCTGCGCAATAGGCGAACTCTGCTTTTGTGTCTTGTCTTTTTGCCCTTTCTGTGCATAGGTTATAAAAGGCAGAAGGACGAATAAGAAAACAATTTTTTTGAACATAAATCAACTGGTTTAGGATTGTGTTTTGAAATTAGCAAATAATTATCAAGCTGTGAAATTTTGTTTGTTTAATCTTTATTTTTAAAGTTTAAACAATTATTTATCGACAATCTCATCCAGTTTTTGTGCCAACAGCCTGGCATTAGCACGGGCCGAATACTTATCTAATGTCGATAAATCAGGCGACCAGTTTTGGGCTTCCAGGAAGGTTTGAAATTTTTGTCGGATTTGATGTTTAAAATCCTCTTTACCCTGCTCTGGCTCGTATTTTACTAAAAATTTATCGGCTTTTGCCTGGGTTAAAATCTCTACAGTTGTACTCAAATAATGAAAAATCGCAAAAACCGGCCGTTTGCTCAACAATGCCTGAAAAATCTTCGAAGCTGTATAATGCTGTTCTGTGCTTCCGATTACCATGACGCCGTGACTATGTTCCAACATTTTTAAAACCTGCAAATACGGATAACGTCGGTTAATTTCCTTCACAAACGACTCTATACCAATTTTTTTAGCCATATCACTTAAAGAATAACTCCCAGAACCAATAAAAAACAACTTATAACCAATTAATTTGTCTTTCATTTCTGCTAAAGCCTCAAAAAATGTTTCGAAAAAAATACGGGAATTAGGCAAAAAAGCCCCTGCATAAATCAAAGGTTTACATTCGCAGCCTTGCCAGGGTAATTCTAAAGAGGAAGGACTAACCTTATGGTCTTCGGGGTCAAATCCATAAGGAAACGCCAGAGTCTGCGGATATTTGGAATTTTTGAAAGTACGCTTTAATGCTGGCAAAAAGTACTTCTCTGCTACACCAGTAACCAAATCAGCTTTTTTTAAAGCATACGGTTCTAAAATTTTTGCTAACTGGTTGCTCAAAATAGCCCGCAAATTTCGTCTGCCTGTTATATCCCTTACCCATGGATCGATATAATCAATCCCATACGGCACTCGAGTTTTTTCATGAAGCAAACGTCCTAAAACCGCAACATAGAACGATGGAATAGGTATCCAGATAAAACTAATTTTTTTGTTTTCAATAACTTCCACAGCTTTTTTATACAAAAACTTAAAACTTCTCAACCCAATATCCCCAAAAATCCGTGGCTTAAGAACATGCCATGCCCGGACTTTAATCACTTCGACATTATCTCGAACAGTCTTAACCATATCCCAATCATGAGGTTCTTCGTAGAATTCTGGTTTTACGGTTAAAACAATCGGATGCCAGCCAAATTCCTCAATAAAATTCGCAATTAATCGTGGTCTATGCACTCCTGTTAAATTCGACGGCGGCCAATGTGGATAAATGATTAAAAGATTTTTCATAACAACAGGTTTTATGCAAAATTAAAATCTTTAAACAATACTCAAATCGATAGGTAACATATTGCTGTCAACTAAAACGTTTGCGTAATTTTTTCCCAATTTTTTAAGCATTTTTTGTAATTTACTTGAAACTTAATCAACAAAATCTTTAAAAATGAAAAACAAATTTACTCTCCTTCTCTCAGTACTTTTATTCTTGTTGCTCAATAACAAAGCTTTTAGCGATGGAGGCATCTACGATGCTTACGTTATCCTTGACACAGGCAACGGAAATACATACATCAAAGCCGATAATTTCCAGGGTATGATTTTCGATAATCCGTCGCAAATTATTCTCAAAGGTGGACAAATTAAAACATGGAAAAATAACGGCACCAACATCTGGTATGGACATATTTATTACCGGATTTACCAGTGCAATCAAACACCGCCTGACTTCGACACTATCAGGCTAAACTGGCTCTCAGACGACGGTACAAATAACGGTAGTACAAACCAAACCTGGGAAAATAAAGACTCTACAATTGACTTGCTACAGGGACTCTCCCCTGGAATTTACCAAATAGAAATTTATTTCGACGCATTCGACGGAGACAACAACCAATACTTTTACTACAGCAATTATGGCAATAATTTCAAAGCCACTGTTATTATTTACAACAAATCCCAGGGATCAGGCAACTGGTCTGATAATACTTTATGGTCAGCAGGCATACCATCTGGTTATCAACCAATTATTATTAATTCCGACGATAATATAACTTTGGACCAAAACGACTCGGTTTCTATTCTTAAAATCTATGGTACACTTAGCTCTGGAAATGACACCCTGATTTTTGATAAAACCTGCCCATTACTGGCTGACTCACTTGTTGTCTCAGGTACTTTTAGTCCAAACTCAGGTGTGGTATGGTTTAAAACTTATTCTTATGTCAAAGGCCAGGCCAATTTTCACGACGTTTTACTAAGTAACGGCGTTGATTTTGGCTTAAATTCTACTGTTCTGGACACACTAAAAATACTTTCAGGAGGCTACGTTGACCATGACACAGTCAACTATGGCAACAGTGGTGGACTGGTCTATGCAACTAATAGCGACTATAACCGTGGGCTTGAATGGATAGATAGCTTCAACATTGACGGTAAAAGACCTAATTTTATTCGTATTGCCACAAATACTAACCTTAACCTCTTCACAACCCATACTATTTACGGCGGTTCTCTGACAATCGACTCTGGCGCCACTCTATCTATGGACCCATCTACTAAACTGCCACTTATTATTTTTGGCGATGTAAACATAAATGGCCAATACAACTTTAGCCAGGAAGTAGGAGGCGATTTAAAACTAACTGGAAATATACAACTTCAGCCTTATGGTAAAATCAACTGGGGCGGAGACGGAGCTTCTGACAAAGGACGTGCGCTATTCATGATTGGCAACTCAACACAACACATCACAAACATCGATACTATTCCATATCTGCTTCTGGACAGCAATTCACATACTGTATTCGATAACGATATAATCATCAACGGCAACGGAACCCAATTCCTCTCCATATACCACAATGCAAAATTAGACCTAAACGGACATACGCTTTACAGCCTGGCTTCAGGGAATATCGAAGTTGACGCCACAAACGGTTCTACTGCTAAATTAATCACAGGTAAACCTGGTAGCCGTTTGGTCTTCACAGGAAATTCCAATGGTACTGTTTACTCTATTAACGGCGGTACTCTAACAATTGACACCAACGTAACAATAGCTGTCGAAAGCGGAACTCTGGATTTCGGCGATAATATTACTGACCTTTACGGAACAGTGGAAATCCGCGGAAGCGCAAGTATTGCGAACAACCATTACCCTGTATACCATAAAGGTTCGACCCTTAAATACGTCAACATACAGGATGTTACAACAAGTGCAGAATGGCCTAACGTCAATGGCCCAAGCAACATCTGGATAGCAAGCAAAAACTACAAAAAAATTATTCTTAACGAAGATAAAACAATCTCAGGCAAACTCATTTTCCAATCCGGTAAACTCGATCTAAACGGCCATAACCTAACTTATGCCGATTACTCAACTCTCGAATACAGAATTACCTCTGACACAACTTATATAATTACAGACACTTGCGCACAGGAATGGACCCAAACTACTACACCATTTAACGTCGAAATAAACAGAGGCAATGTGCTTGTTGCTAATCTTAGAACAGTCAACAACATACTCACCATTGACTCTACAGCCTACTTAAAAATCCAGGCTGATACAGGACAACTCACTGTGCAAGACACAATTATCGTCCACAGTGGCGGCTCGCTTATTTTACTCTGCGACACAAATAATAAACCAACTGGATCCCTTTTAGCTAACGGACTTATTATCAACAATGGACACATGATTGCACAACGATTCGTCTATGCTAAGCACTTTACTTACCTAACACCGCCAAACTTGACCACAAATTCGTCTGTTTTCGTTGACAATCCTAACGGCACACACAATACGAACATTTACAAATACAATGAAGCATACGACGCTGTCCCTGACCCTGACGCTGCCACTTATAGCGAGTGGACAGATTCAATAAATGGCTTTGGCCAGGCATGGCAATCTATGGTTGACTCAATCCTTAATAAACCAGGTCGCGGCTATGCTTATTACAACGACACTGACAGAAAATTAGAATTCGACGGAACCTTCCTCTCACAGGACCAGGTCTATAAACTTTCTGCACACTACAACGACGCAAATAATGGATATTTCGACGGCTGGAATTTAATTGCCAATCCGTTCACCTGCGCCCTGGACTGGGACAACTCAGCCTGGGATAAATCAGCAATTTACGATGTTATCTACTACTGGGACCCTTCTGCCAAAAACTACAAATATTACAGCAGCAGCGGTAACTACGACGACGGAAGTAACACAGTAAACGGCGGCTCGCGCTATATCCCGGCAATGCAGGGTTTCTTTATCAAAGTCCGTGACGGCTACGATAATACTGATTTTACAATCCCAGCTGCAGCACGAACACATAATACGCAAACCTTCTGGACAAAATCTTCGTCAAATACTTCGCAGTACGTTAAACTTGAAGCTAAATTCAACAACAACACTGACCAAACAGTAATTAGGTTCATTCCTGAAGCACAAACAGCCTTAGACGACTACGATGCCTATAAGTTCTTTACCATAGCCCGGAATTTCCCGCAAATTTACAGTTATTACGACACCAATCAACCAGAATTGGCTATCAACTCTTTGCCTTTAAGCAGTATGAACGACTCCGTACCATTAGGCTTAGAAATCAAAACAGATAGCTCAGTGAATATCACTTTAAGCCTCAATAAAACGACCATCGAAAAACACATTTTAATCGTCGATAAGCAGACAAACGACTTGTACAACATCCTTATCGACTCAACTATAACCCTGACGAATATTCCTGATGGATTTTTGAAACAAAGACTTTTCTTAATGTTCAAAGACAACACTGCCCCGCAAGTGGTCCAACCACAAGCTGACCTACAGCTTAATTTAAACGATAATCTCAACCTGCAATTGGACTCAAATACATTTTACGATGCAGACCCGGGCGACCGTCTCACTTATCACATTTTCGTTCCAAATCCGCCCGACTGGCTAAATGTAGATTCTTCAAACCTGACGCTCAGCGGACAAGCTACTTCTGTCGGTACTTTTGAAGTCATTTTTTCCGCAACAGATTTCTTCGGGCAGTCGGCAGCTGATACGTTTTTGATTAACGTTCAATCTGTCAATACTAATGTTCAGAATGATTTGCAAAACTTGCAAATTTATCCTGTTCCTGCGAAAAACCAGCTACATGTAAATCTAACAAGTGCTTTTGACTATGAAATCATTAATTCCGATGGTAAAACTGTTTTTAAAGGACAAAATCCGGGTAATCGACCAATTAATATTGCTAAGCTGCCTTCAGGAGTGTATTTCATTAAGATTTATGCGAATAAAACCCGGGTTATGCGTAAATTTATTAAGCTTTAATTTCGTTTAAAACCTTTTGCCACAGCTGTATAACCTTTTTCTGTTCATTATCCCAGCTCAAGCGGCTGGCAAGCCTAAATCGCTCAGGCTTGCCAGCCCTTATTTTTTCGATATCTTTGATGATTTGCTGGATTTTATGGCTAAATTCCTGCGTATTTTGTCCGGTTAGTGTTCCTAATTCAGGATTTTCTGTTAAAAATAGCTTTTGCGCCCTGGTATCTGTCGCTAAGATATACAGCCCTGCTTGTGCATAAGCGTAAATTTTATTGCTTAAAGCTATATCTTTGTTTAAATCAGCGCTGGTAAGTTCTATTGCGCATCCTACGTCATATTCACAAATTTTCGCATAAAGTTTGTCCTCTGACATTGGCGATAAAATCTTAATAATCGTTGAATATTGGCTTAAAAAGCTATTCCAAAACTCTGAGTATAAGTTGCCTATCAACGTTATTTCAACTTTATCTTTAAACTGCCATAAAGCTGGTAACAATAATTCCAGTCCACGGTCGGGTGCAATATTCTGCGAAAACCACACAAAGCGCACTTTTTGTCCGTTTTCCTGAACCAATCGAAAATATTTCTGAGGAAAGCTATTTGCTATAAAACTGTGTTCGGGTAAATCAGACTGGCTCAAAAGCCTGATAATTTGTTCGCCGATTAACGGTGAAGCATAAGTAAAAGCCGATGTTTTGGGCAACAAAGAGCGCAAAAGTTGCTCACGACGCATTTTTTCAAACTTTACATCCTTTGAAATCTTCTCGCCTGGATGGTAATCTTCGACGTCAAAAATCCATTTCGCCCCTACCCTACTGCTAAATTTATATGCTGGAAAAATAGAAGGTAAAGTATGTGCAATTACCAGATCGTATTTTTTTCTGTGCCACTTTAACCACCACCATAAAGCAAAACTTCGACGACTATGTGCAAAGGCAGAAATCCAGAGATTTTTACGATTAAAAATGTAAAGCACTCTTGTAAATTTTTCAACTAAAACTGAAGTTAACCATAGTAAATCGAAATTTTTTCGCGAAGCAGAAAGGTAAAATAATTTTACATTTTGTAAACTTTTCTTTACTTGTTCTTCGATTTTTTTTGTCCAATTTTGTAAATCAAAGCCTACAAATGTAACTTCCCAGCCTAATTGCCGGGCTAATAACAATTCTTTTTTCAATCGCGGATTGGCTGTTAAATTGTCTTTTGATAAAAACAAGACTTTTGTCATTTTTTGCACAGTAAAAACTTTTAAAATTGCGATAATTTAATCTTTAAACTTCAAAAATGCTCAAACTTAAAGCTAAAATCATTGAACCCACAGAATTTCGAAAAATCAACGGAATTTTAACCATAAGCAATAATTACTTGATTTTCAAAAGCTTAGATTTATATTACAAGATTATACGAAAAATTCCAATAAACGAAATAGTACAAGTTGGCAAACGCCAGAACCTGGTCTTTTTCAACCGTTTTTTTTACATTAGAACCCGTGAAGGACGAAAATTCAGATTTTACACATGGCATACCAAAAAAGCTGTAAATTATTTAAATCAACTTATCCACAAATTATAAACTCAAACTTGCTGCTTTTTAAGAAAATCTTTAAAATTTTTAATTCCAGCTTCATAAGACCAATTTTCAATAATCTTACGACTCTCCTGCCCCATACGCACGGCTTCGTCCTTTGAAAAAAGACTCATTTTCCGCACCAAATCCTCAATATCCGTCGCATTAAATCTATATCCATTACGCCCCTCATGAACCAAATCTACTGCACAACCGGCTCTATCACTTACTAAAACAGCCCTGCCACTTGCCATAGCCTCATTGACAGACAAGCCCCAGGTCTCCACAATTGAAGGCAAAACAAAAACATCACCTAATCGATAAACAACAGGCATTGTCGATTGATTCTGGAATGGCACGAAAATTATGTTTGGACTTGTGCCGGCCAAATCTTTGAGTTTTTTCTCCAAAACTCCATTACCAACTAAAATTAAATACTTTCCCTGCTCTGAAAGCCGCTTAAATGCACGCACCAGAACCTCTAAATTCTTTCGATGCTCGAATTTACCAGCATACAAAAATACTAAACTATCAGGACTGATTCCCAGTTGTCGTCGCCATGCTTTTGCTTTTTTCCCATATTCTCCATTTAAATCACAAAATCTCTCATTTTCAATAGCATGTGGAACAAAAATCAACTGTTCAGGTGTCATGCCATAATGCAAAAAATATTTTCGATTTTCTGTCCCCACATATAAAGCATAATCTACGTAGCTGTATATCTTTGTCAGAATAATTTCTTTAAGCTTCTGCTTTAGATTCAACATACTGCTATTCAACAAGTTAGAATCTCCTCGAAAAAAAATAGTCACATGAGATCTCAGTTGCTTAATTGCCAACAAATGGCTAAAATGGTTCCATCCATAAACTAGAACCCCCTCTGGCCGCCATTTTTTTATTTTTTTTACTATACCAGGATTTATCGTTCCCCAAAAAAACTGTGACGAAGGCTTAAGTGAAATATTTTTAACTAATTCATAATCATAACCTTCCAGTAGTGGTATATCCCAATTTATTTTTCGTTTAAATTTTTGATCATAAAAACCATTAACAGCTTGCGGCCATGTATAAAATACTTTTACTCTAAAAAATCCATCTTCAGACAATCGTCTAAAAAAAGGCGAATTATATTGAATTGGGTGAGTATGAATAATTGCTAACTTGTATGCCATAAAAAATTTATATTTTTTTGTTGACAAATTTTGTTGAATAAAATCAAAAAAAATATTTTTGTACATGAACACAAAATAATACAAAAATGTCACGATTTTCAAGACCCAAAG
>WFZV01000142.1 GCA_015489395.1 Bacteroidales bacterium | reverse complement strand
AATTTTAGGTTCTAATCAAGGACCTGATAGTGTGAAAGTTACCAATCTTGATCAGAATATTAGTTTAACAGTTCGAGGGGATAAAATTTTACATTTAGTAAATACATGGATACATGTGCATCCTAATCCGATGCAAGAAAGTACCACTATAGAGTTTTATAATCCCAGAAGAGATTATGTTATAATTGGAGTTTATGATATCATGGGAAGAAAACTTTTGGGAGATGTTCGAGTTTTACCAGAAGGCAACTGTGTTTACGAACTTTCAGGTTTAGGTATAGGAACGTTTATTGTCAGTGTAGTAAATAGTAGCTGGAGAGAATCCATAAAAGTAATTTCGACACAGGCAATTTCATCTACTCCTCATCTTGAGTTAAAAGGGATTGAAGACCAGGTAAGCTACCCAAGCCCTGTATCGCTATTTGATGTTGGTGAAGTACAGATGTTTTATAATGATGGAGAGATGTTAAGATTTACAGCTTATTATAAGTCAAAAGTTGCAATTCAAGAAGATATACCTACAAGTAGCAAAACTATCTTTTTTGATTTTTCATTTGGTACAGATCCTTATATGATGCCATACTATACAGGAAAAATATTACCGACACCTAAACAAGTGGAATATAGTGATGAATATCTTTCATTGTCGAATACTGCTATCATTTTGAATGACATAGACCAAGACGATCCACGATTAAAATATTTATTAGACAGAATTACTCGTTATGGTGGTAAATATGAGATAGTCTCAGAAGCGAATTCAGATTATACGTGTATTATTAAAGTCAATGATGATTCTCTTACACCACCACAAGCACCGCAAGGTTATATAATAGAATCAAATGGTAGGACTATTTCTTTAAAAGGTTTTGATTATCAAGGGTTACTGTGGGCGATAAGTTCACTTAATCAAATGATTTTTTATCATGATGGTAAAACACTTGTTCGAAAATTAAATGTAATAGATTGGCCAGATTTACAATTAAGGGGCATGTTGCCAGAAACAACTTATGATATAACTCAGCTTGCTCATTTAATGGTAGCTTTTAAGTTAAATATTGTAGATTTTCGGGCCACATTGTCAAGGGATAAAGAACATGCAATTAATTGGCGATTACCTCGAAGCGATGTTTTTCGACAGAGGTTAAGTGAAGTAAAAGAGAAATTGACATCTTTAGGAATTTTATGGTATGCAGGCGGTCGTTTTCTTGGATATGACCAAGTTCCGCAAATTAATTGTAGTAGTGATACGGATTTTTATACTATTTATCGCAATTTTGCTTTGCCTATAGCTAATGCTGGTGGTAATTTATCCGTACAATTTGATGATATACGTTATCCTTTGCATCCAGATGATATTAGCAGATTTGGGTCAGCATCGCGAGCTGATTATTATTTTCTTACAAGACTTTATGATAGTTTGAGTAGTCATTATCCGGATATAAAAATAGCTTTTTGTCCTCCATATTATTGGGGACCAGTTGGTGCTAATCCTTTACCAGAGTCAAGAGATGCTTATCTGGATACTATTGGAAGACTTCCGTTAGCTTTTGATATTTACTGGACAGGTCCGAGAGTTAGAAGCGATAGCGTATCACCAGAAGATGTCCAGTGGGAGGTTAGCAGGATAAAGCGCAAACCTTATGTATTTCAGAATAAAATCGGTACTCCTCATGCTTATGATTATCATTATATGACTGACCCTCTTTATAGCCTTAGTAGTTGGTATTATCCAGGATACCTCAGTGATATTAAAGCGTATTTATTAAATGGAGGAGATATTGACAAGAGTGGTGCTTTGGTGAGTTTAGCAGATTGGGCCTGGAATTACCAGTCATTTGAACCTGAAGAGTCTATTAAGGATGCGATAATGAAATTAGCAAGTGTCGAAGCATACCCAATTCTCAAAGCAATGAACGCTCAATTATCTGTGTTCGATCCATATAAGTTTGAGGTTTCTTTTGCTGCTTTGAGAAACATAAAAAAACTTAAAGCAGCATTGGATAGTCTCGAAGTTTTATATGAGCAATTGTTAAAAATTCACGGAGGTAGTGCTGAATTTTGGACAGCTGTTAATAGTTCGCATATAACCCGAGTTCGTCATTATATGGAAAAACTTAATAAAGCATATCAAGACCCAATAGTACAAGAAATTATTAATCGTCCAGATGCTTCTATAACTATGTATTATGCTGTGAAAGATGGTAATTTTGACCCTAATTCGTCTGATATTTTGCTCGAACCAGATGATTTTTCAGGGTGTGGAGTAATTAATTATGGTTATACAAATGAAGCAGAAGGTATTTATTTAGAAGATCGTCTAACGGCTTATATTACAGGTCAAGGAACACCAAATTCACAGATGACAACAACTTTCAGATTAAATCAGTATTCGCCAACGGCAGAATATCAGCTTATTATAACAGGGGCGGATGATTTTCTCGATGAGAAATGTCCCATTAGAATAACTTTGAATAATGTTGTTTTATTCGATGGTCCGAATAATTTTTCTAATAAAACGTGGAATACTCAAAAATTCAATGTACCTGCAAATGTCATTGACAGCATTAATGTTCTTACTATTACAAACACCAGTCCTAATGGGAATTATGATGCACCTCCGGCTTTTTTTGTAAACTACGTTGTTGTGCATAAATTACGGTGACTAAAAGTTTATTAGGAGATTTTCGCCTGGATCAAAAGTTGAAAAATTGATGAGTTTTCAGTTCAAGATTCCGAAAAGCAGCGTATTTGTTTTGGTAGCAGGTTAAAATCGCAGGGTAAGGACGGACGTAATTTTTAAGAGCTAAATGTACCAAAGTTCCGTTTTACGTTCATATCCGAAGATTTAAACATAAAAATAAAATAAAAGTCAAAAAATAAAATCAAAAATATTTATACTCAAGAGGTTAAACTATTAGCTGTCGATTTTTAAAACAGCGAGAAAAGCCTTTTGCGGTACATTGACCTTACCAATCATTTTCATTCGCTTTTTACCTTCTTTCTGCTTTTCCAGGAGTTTTCTTTTACGAGTAATGTCTCCACCGTAACATTTTGCTGTGACATCTTTTCGCAAAGCTTTGATAGTGCTGCGAGCAATAACTCGCGCGCCAATAGCCGCCTGGATGGCAATGTCGAACTGATGCCGTGGGATAAGCTCCTTAAGCTTTTCAGTGATTTTTTTGCCGAAGTCGTAAGCTTTACTCCTGTGGATAATGGTCGAAAGAGCTTCGACTTTTTTACCGTTTAGCAGGATATCCAGCTTAACCAGGTCAGATTTGCGATAACCAATTTGCTTGTAATCAAAAGAAGCGTAGCCCTTCGAAACACTTTTGAGTTTGTCGTAAAAATCAAAAACTATTTCAGCCAAAGGCATTTCAAAAATAAGCTCCATGCGATTGCCCGGGACGTAATTTTGTTTTACTAAAGTTCCGCGTTTGTTAATGCAGAGCTTGACAATATTGCCCATGAATTGCATTGGGGTGATGATCTCTGCTTCGATAAAAGGCTCTTCAATTGATTCGATAAGGCGTTCGTCTGGCAAATTAGCGGGGTTGTGGATTTCGTATGTTTCGCCTTTTTTGGTATGTACGATGTAATTGACGTTTGGCACGGTCATTATAACGTTCATGTTGAACTCGCGGTCGAGTCGTTCCTGGACAATTTCCATGTGCAACAATCCTAAAAAGCCACATCTGAAACCAAAGCCGAGCGCAGCAGAATTTTCTGGTTGAAAGGTCAGGGCAGGGTCGTTGAGTTTTAGACGTTCTAAAGCAGTTCGTAAGTCTTCGAAATCTTCGGGATTTACAGGATAAACGCCTGCATATACCATGGGTTTAGCTTCTTCGAAACCTGCAATAGGCTCTTTGCAGGGACGGTCGGCGTGCGTGATAGTATCGCCGACGCGAACTTCGCTTGCAGTTTTTATGCCCGTAATTATGTAACCTACTTCACCAGCAGTAAGTTCGTCAGTTGGTTCGTAATTGAGTTTGAGATAACCTATTTCTTGAGCTTCGTATTCAGTACCCATGTTGAAAAAGCGGACTTTATCGCCTTTTCGCAGCGTGCCATTGAATATGCGGAAATATGTAATAACTCCACGGAATTGATTGTAAACCGAGTCAAAGATTAAAGCCTGTAAAGGAGCCTCTGGATCGCCCTGGGGCGGAGGTATAAGTGTAACGATAGCTTCGAGGATTTGGTCGACGCCCATGCCTGTTTTAGCGCTTGCTTCGATAATGTCTTCATAGTTGCAGCCTAATAAGTCAACTATTTGGTCTTTGACTTCTTCAGGTTTGGCCGATGGCATGTCCATTTTATTCAAAACCGGGATAATTTCAAGGTCATGCTCAATTGCCATGTAAAGATTTGAAATAGTTTGCGCTTGAATGCCCTGGGTAGCATCGACAACGAGCAGAGCGCCTTCAGATGCAGCTATTGCACGTGAGACTTCGTAAGAAAAGTCCACGTGGCCGGGTGTGTCGATAAGGTTAAGTATGTAAGTTTCGCCTTCGTACTGGTATTCCATGCGTATAGCGTGGCTTTTAATCGTAATTCCACGCTCACGTTCGAGGTCCATGTCGTCCAGAACCTGGTCAACGAGTTGTTTTTTGCTGAGTGTACCTGTCCGTTCGATAAGACGGTCGGCTAAAGTGCTTTTTCCGTGGTCGATATGGGCTATTATGCAGAAATTTCGTATGTTTTCTTGCTTGACTGACATAAAGTTAGGTTTTTAGTCATACCAGCGCATAGTTTAGCCAGCAAAGATAATTAATCTAAAGTAATTTGTGCGAAAAATTTTTAAAGGTCAAATTTTAACTTCTGTATTATAATCCTGACTAAGTTTTGTTCTTAACCTGTTGAAAATTATTAAGTTTTATGTTTTTGTTTGCGAATTAGTTTAAGATTTGTTTTTAGGTTTTTGATACATAAATCGTTTGATTTTTTTCGTAGCAGTTTTGACGAATGGTTCTTTTTGTATTTCGACTTTAGCAATTCGTGATGAGCGGTTAACTCGCTGGTTAACATAGTCTTTGAGTTGTTTAGAAACGTGTTCCAGATATTGGTTAATTGCTTCGTATTTATCTTTAAGCTTCTGTTCCTGGCATTTGAGGTAGTCATTAGCTTTTTTGCATTGTTCAGAGAGCCAATCGATAGCATGTTTTTCGATAGATTCTAAGTCAAAATGTACTAAAGCGACTAATTTTCCTTCTCGTTCGATAACCAGTGATTCGTTTACGTTTTCAAAGCTATTGATGATAGCTTCTATTTCTTCCGGGTAAATGTTTTCGCCAGATGGACCTAAGATGAGGTTTTTGATTCTGCCTTTGATGTAAAGGAAACCGTCTTTGTCAAACACTCCTAAGTCACCGGTTCTAATCCAACCGTCTTCAGTGAAAGTTTGCTTTGTAAGTTCAGGTTCTTTGTAATAGCCTTTCATGACGTTAGGACCTTTGGCGATTATTTCGCCTTCGCCAGTGTTGGGGTCTGGGTCTTTAATTTTAAGTTGAACGCTACGCACGGGTTTTCCGCAAGATTGGAATCTAATTTCGCGCGGGTTAGCTCCTGCCAGCAGAGGTCCAGTTTCTGTCATTCCATAGCCTATTGCGTATGGGAATTTAGCCTGTCGCAAGAATAATTCGACTTCAGGGTCTAATTTAGCACCGCCAATTCCAAAGAATTTAAGTTCACCGCCAAAGATTTTTAGCAGTTTTTTCCCTGCCATGCGGTTAAGAAATTTTCGTCCCAGGCTGGTTTTGTAAAGTTTTTTAGTAAGATTTTTTTTGTTGATTTCGGGTAAAATGTTTTTTCTGTAGATTTTTTCGATAATCAGTGGGACGGATAGCATGTAAGTTGGTTTGACTTTACGTAGAGCCGGGAGTAGCAGCGAAGCCGTAGGTGGTTTTTCGAGATAATAAATAGTTGCGCCATGGAGGAACGGAGCTAAGAAGCCAACAGTGTTTTCGTAAGTATGTGAAAGAGGAAGGATAGATAAAAATTTTTCGCCTGGTTCAACCCATTCGACATATTGAATATCCAGGACATTAGATGCAGTATTGCGGTGAAGAAGCATAACGCCTTTGGACTTGCCTGTCGTTCCTGAGGTATAAACGATAAATGCTAAGTCTTGCTCGTCTACATCGTATTCTTCTGCTGGGTCAAGGGCAGTATCTAAGAGAGGTGTGTTTTTACTAAGGTCAAAGTTCTGTAAGTCATTGATTTGTGTAAAATCTTCCAGTAGGATGACTTTATCGAGGATGTCGCCTAATTCTTTGTATTTGGACAGTTGTTTTTTAGAAACGAAAATTGCTTTTGCTTCAGAGTGTTTTAGGATATTGTTGACTTCATGAGAAGTAAAATCAGGGAGTAGAGGAACAGCAACCAGACCTGATGTGGTTATAGCAAAGAAAGCGATGCCCCAGTTAGGGGAGTTTTCAGCCCAGATCGCGATTTTGTCGCCTTTTTGAAATCCAAAAGTTTTATAAAGTACTTTTTTCAGTTTTTGGACTTGTTCAAAAACCTGGCTGTAGGTGTAAGATTTTTTTGAACTAAGTCCGACAAATGCTGTTGAGTCAGGGTATTTTTTTACAGCGTATAAAAAGATTTCTCGTAAAGTACGTTTTTCAAGTTTGATGTAATCAGGTTTTTTCTTCATTGTTGTATTTTTTTGTTAAAGATTTTGTTGGTTTTGGGAAAATTAAATTTAACCAGTTCGATAAATTCGCCAATTCGGCTGATTATTTCGTTGGTTTTGATATTTTGCAGTTTATTTGTACCGAAGTCTTCGACAGTAAACGATGCTAAAACAGAACCGGCAATAACGCCGTTTTTAAGGTTTTCGAAAGAATAATTGTCTGTTGTGGCTAAATATCCGCATAAACCACCAGCGAAAGTGTCACCAGCACCTGTGGGATCAAAGACTTGATAAAGAGGAAGAGCAGGAGCGAAAAAGATTTTTTCTTTTGTAAAAAGTAGAGCGCCATGTTCGCCTTTTTTAATAATAACGTATTGTGGACCCATTTCTAAAATTTTGCTTGCTGCAGCTCGTAAGGTGTTTTGGCCAGAAAGCAAAAAAGCTTCTTGATCGTTAATCGTAAGAACATCGATATTTTTGAAGACTTCCATAAGTTCTTCTAATTTGGTCATAATCCAAAAATCCATTGTATCTAAAACAATTAGCTTTGGCCTTCGTTTGAGCTGGCGAATGACGCTAAGTTGCACGATAGGTGATAAATTCGCAAGTAAAAGGATATCAGGTTCTTTGTAAGATTCAGGTACAACAGGATCGAATTTTTCCAGAACATTAAGGTCGGTGATAAGGCTTTGACGCTTATTCATGTTTTCCAGGTATTTGCCGTGCCAGTAGAAAGTTTTTTCGTCTTTTTTAATTTCCAGTCCAGTAATGTCGATGTTACGTTGTTTGAAAAGTTCGATGTAATCGGGTTTAAAATCTCCTCCGACCACAGAAATGATTTTGACCTGGACGTCAAAGTACGCAGCCGCAAAAGAGCTGTAAGTTGCGGCGCCGCCGAGAATTTTACCAGAGCGGCCGTGAGGCGTTTCGATTTCGTCGTATGCAATACTTCCAACAATAACAATCTGTCTCATTTTTAGACAATTACTTTAGTTTGTCAAAAAAGCAACTAACAGTCTAAAGTTACATAAAAAAAAATTCAAAAAAAATTTGGATTTTTTGTGGCGATTTGCTTATATTTGCAAGCGCAAAAAGGTTGTGAAACACTCCCCAGTAGCTCAGTTGGTTAGAGCACCGGACTGTTAATCCGGGTGTCGCAGGTTCAAGTCCTGCCTGGGGAGCAAAAATGGCGGCTTTGAGCCGCCATTTTTTTTACCAATGCTAATTGTTGTTCTGGAACTCTTATTTTAATAAAAATTTTTTCTCGCCTTTTGTAATTTGTTGGTTCTTAGCTTAGTATGTTGAATAAAGTCTGATTGAGCAGCAATATAAGAGTGATTTTCCCGAAAAAAGATTTAAAAATAATTATAAACAGGATGGGTTCAAGTTTTCGTAATAAAAAATGTTAATCAAATAACTCTTTGCTTTCCTGGGCTTAATTTTCTGTGTTATAGTTATTAATTTGGTCAAAAAATAAATTAATCCCAGATGCGTACACGTTTTATAATTGCTTTTTTGTTTTTGAGCCTAACAATGTTTGGTCAATCTATCCATCAAGAGCAATTAAAATTTTTCGATAAATTTCATACTTCAGATGCAAAATTTTGGGCATCTTACTGGCATCACAGGAAGGTAAAACGAGTACAGAAAGATACATGCCAGTTAAAGGCGCTTGTTTTTGGCTGGCATCCTTATTGGTCAAATGGTCTGGAAGATAACTATCAGTGGAATTTGTTGAGCGATTTAGCCTATTTTTCGTATGAGGTTGATTATCAGACGGGACGGCCAGTTGATTTGCATGGATGGTTTACAGCAGCTGTTGTAGACAGTGCAAAAAAGCATAATGTAAGAGTACATTTGACAGCGACTTTGTTCTCACATCACGATGAGTTTTTTAGTTCCCAGTCGGCACAAGATACTTTGATAAATCGTCTGGTTGAGGCAGTGCAGAGTAGGGGTGCTGATGGTATTGATATCGATTTTGAAGGCATGGGAAGCGATAATCGAACGCAGTTTACAAATTTTATAAGCAGGTTAAAGCAAAGAATGAGACAGGTAAATAGCAGCTTGATTTTGAGCATAGCTTTGCCAGCTGTTGACTGGAATAATGTTTTTGATATTCCAGCGCTTGTGCAAAATGTTGATTTGTTCATAATTATGGGTTACGATTACTATTGGTCGGGTAGTAATGAGGCTGGACCTGTTGGACAGCTTTATGTTTTAAACAATTTTAATTATACTGAAAGCCGGTCAATAGTTTACTATTTGCATGCTGGCGTACCAGCTAACCGACTTTTGTTGGGAGTACCTTATTATGGTCGGAAATGGCAAACGCAAAGCGGCTCTGTGCCTTCATCTACAGTTAGTTATAAGGGTGTTGTTCTGGTTAAAAATTTTTACAATAATTATTCAAACCCGAAGTTAAATTTAACATCACGTTCGCAATATGTGGCTTATAAATCAGGAAGCGACTGGTACCAGGTTTGGGTGGATGCAGATTCTGGAATGGGCTACAAATATCAAGTCGTAAAGCAAACCGGCATAGCTGGCATAGGTATCTGGGCGCTTGGCTATGATGATGGACGACAGGAAATGTGGCAGGAAATCCGTAAGTTTTTTACAACATGCAATTTTCATGTACTGGATACTTTGTGGGACCTGGGTGGTCCTGAGCGAAATTATTGGAGTAATGAAGACTATGGATTTACCATTGATGCTGATTCATTGATTTTTGATTACGTTAATATGGAGGCAAATTATGATTTTCTCAAAATCTACGATGGTGATAGTCCAAATGGAGCTTTATTAGCTTCTTTGACAGGAAGTTATCAAAAACAGGCTTATGCTTCAAGTTCAGGTAAATTTTATTTAAAGATTAAGACTGATGGCATGACTGTCAAGCCGGGGTGGGAGGTTAAAATAATCCGGAAAAAGGAACGTCAGCCACAAGTTGACGTCGAGACTGTTTATACTGGCGTTTATCCAAATCCTGTACGAGATGCTTTAAAACTTAGAAACGTTGCAACAGGGCGTTTTTATATAATTCGAAATATCCATGGGCAGCGTGTAAAGGACGGATTTTATAACGGACAGATAAATTTAAAGGGCTTGCCTCCTGGAATTTATATTTTGACTTATTTTTCTGACAAAAAAATCGTACAAAAATTTATTAAATTCTGAGCTGAAAGTCGATTGTAAAGAACACTTGTTGTATTAATCACAAAAGTTTTAAACGAAAAAAACTTAAGTTTTTACTTAATTACCATTTATTTGAGCGATAAGTTGTTTTATTGCTAAGAAAGCTGGTTTTGGCGTAAAATCTTTGTAAGTAATGCCCCATCCACAGCCGCCGTCATTTGCGTCATCTGTAAAATTAAAGATACAAAAACCAGTAAAGCCATTATCATGAGATAGATTTATGGCGTAAACGAAAAATTCTTTCTGCTTTTGGTCCTCTTCAGGAGTCGAAGGACGATTAAACAACTCGATATTATCCACTAAATTGGCTTCTGTTATCCACAGCTCACCATGCCAGTTATATTTCTTTTTAAGAAAAAGCAAATTATTCACATCAGCTTTTAAATCATCATAATTATACGAGTCTGCTCCTAAAATATCGATAAAGTCGCTTTTATCTTTCATAATTGCTGCTGTAAATTTATACTCAGCAGAGTCTAAAACAGGGTTGACGTGTGGTATTTCATTGATAATTATCCGGGTTTTAGGCGAAGTAAATTTTACGAGCTTAGCTAATTTTTTAGCAAAATCAACCCATTCTGAAATAGACCTGACAGAATTAATCTGGTTGCCGATATTGAAAGGACATTCAGGAACAATAATCATATAATCTGGTTTGTAGCGATTAGCCAGCAGAAAAACTTGCTTCACATACATACTTTTAAATCCTT
>WFZV01000141.1 GCA_015489395.1 Bacteroidales bacterium | reverse complement strand
TAGCTAAGCTGCTGGCCTTTGAAAATCCCCAAGCCCTGGCAGAAGCTCGTAAAAACAAACGTACTTACCGCCAGTTCATTAGACAAAAACGCCTTGCAGCCTCGATTCTTTTGTCAAAACTCAACAAACTGGGATTTAACAAATTTGATATTGACAAAATACTCAGACTTATCAACAGCGCTGACGTTCTTTATCAAATACTGGAAAACAGCTCTAAAGCTAACACCCTTGGCCTCAATTATTTCAAACCCAGATACATCATCAAAGCCTTAGAAAAAGGCTGGCAAATTCCAATACTTTTCGAAATCACAGAAAAATTCGAGCAGCACAACTTAGAAGAACAACCAGACTTTGCCAATTTTGAAAAACTTTTTACATATCCCAACTTCACAGACCAACATGCCTTAGAACTTGTCAATATTCTGATACAATTTAAATATCACGAAATCAATATCACACAATCACAATTAATCCGCTATTTTTACGCACACCGCCCTGACAGCGAAGACCTGAAAAACCTTTATCATGGAGTTCTCATTTCAGAAGAAAAAGGCCTGGACCTGACAATCAGCGACTTTATAAAAGGCATTTTAGACAAACGCAAACCGCGAGCATTGGCAATTACTTATGCCAAAATTCGCGAAAACTCCCTGGCTATCAGCAAACAACGCTACATGACAATGGGCATTGAGCAGAGCGTCATCGATAAAGTGGTCAAATTCATGATTTTAGCTAAAAAACATGACATTATCATTGACTTCGAAGACATTGTAAAACAATACAGCTCAGGGCAAAACGTCTTCGACGTGCTACGTATCCTCATTAAACTGCATGAAAGCGGTTTCAAGCAAATCGACTTTGGCTATCTAACACGGCTGGCACTAATGAAAGTCGATCTTTCGAAAATAATCGCTGCATTTAACTATGCTAAAGCCAACCTGGACTTAGACCAATTCATCAAAGCAATTGATAGAACTTTACCTATCCGAAAAATCGGCGAAAACGATCCTCCTTTTGACCTTGTAAACTTCGCACGGGCTTTGCATATCGGCTCCACTGTTTTTGGCATAGACCAGGACACAATCATTAACGACTATATTGCTGGTACAGATGTCTGGAAAATCATTGACTTAATGAAATATGCCAAAGACAAAGGCGTAGAAGTTAATTACATTGTAGCCAAAATCTTACATGCCAAAGGCATTTTACAAGAAGTACTTTACAATACACTTAATCCTTTCGAAATCGAAACAGATTATATCCAGGTCACAACCAAAGACAATATCGAAATAAAAACTAAACTTATAATTTTGGTTACATACAACCTTAACAATTACTTCAAAGGCACTGATAAAGAGTATCTTATAAGACTAATAAGAGCTGTATTTATCGACCAGATTCAACAACATTACAACCACGACCAGATAATCCAGAACATTGAAAACATCTCCAACAATATTCTACGAACACTCTTGCCGCCTGAAAAAGGCGGAGTCACAGAAGGCAACTTAAGCCACTTTTTACAGGTGAGTAAATATAATCCGATAAAAATTATAATTCCACGCATAGATTTTGTAAAAGAAACTTTCAAAGAAATCGACAAAGTCAAACACGAATACAACACAGAAAAAGAACTGAAAGACTTAGAAATAGAACGGTTAAGGGCTGAAATCAAAATAAAAGAAGCATGGGCAGAGAGTAAAGATTTGCGATATCTTATTCTTAAAGACGAAGATAAACCTCTTTACTTCCACGGACATCATGGCACAGACGACCATCACGAAGAATAGAAAATTTATAAAATCACATAAAATATGGTTAAGCATATTGTATTTTTCAAACTAAAACCAGAAATAAAAGACAAGCAACAGGCTGCTCAGCAAGTAATTAATACACTTCTGCCTTTAAAAAAATTAATTTCTCAGATAAAAAATTACGAATTAGGTATTAATTTTGCAGAACGGGATACAGCATTCGATATCGCACTAATTTCAGAATTTGAAAATCGTCAGGACCTTGAAACATACCGTAGTCATCCTTTGCATCTCCAGGCTGTAGAACAAATAAAACCTCTTATCGCACAAACAGCTTCAGTAGATTACGAAATATAAATTTGAACTATGGACAAGGAATTGGTTAAAAATAGTTTTGACATAGACCAGTTGGGTTTGATAAAACAACTTATCCCTGAAAATGCTAAAATTTTATTAGAATACGAAGGTCCGTTTTCGAAAGAAATAATCCGACTTTTCAGTCTAAAAATCTCTGAATTTATAAAAACTAACTCACAGGTATATAAAAAATTTTTTTACGTATTTATCGAACTGGCGCAAAACGTCAAAGAATATTCTGACTGGCGTTCGACTTTAGAAGACGGCAAAAATTACGGTGTCGGTGCGCTCATTATCGGAGAATTAGACGATAGATTCATCCTTTACATTGGTAATGTGGTCAACAACAAAGACCTGGAAGTACTCAAGAAAAAGTGTGAAATTATTAACTCTTTAGACCGCGAGAGCCTAAGACTCTTCAAACGTCAACAACGAAACCTTATCCCAGGCACAAATCAAAACGCGCATATTGGCTTGATTATGGTCGCGCTTACTACCAGAAAAAAATTAGACATCGACATAAAACCTATTGACGAAAATCATTCTTTTTTCACTTTAAAAATATCTATTCAAAAAAACTTTAAACAAACTTCTAATTAAAAACTTAAAATTCTGACTTATTTTTGTTTAAACAAAAAAGTATTATATTTGTAAAAAAACACCGATGACGAACAATGTCCGAGCTGAAAGACCTAATTATTGACAATAAAGATAAACGATTCTTTACACCGAGTGTGTATTTTAGCGCACGGACAGGCATCTGCGAGCTTAAAGGCGAGAGCTTCTTAGAAAATACAAAGGAATTTTACGCTCCTCTTATTGAATGGCTCAAACGATATACTACCGAAGTCAAAAAACCTATTGCTTTCATCATTAAGCTTACATATTACAACACAAGCACTTCTCGTAGCTTGCTCGAAATGTTCAATATTCTCAAAGAATACCAGGATAACGGAGGCGAAGTTATCGTCAACTGGCATTACGACGAAAGCGATGTAGACATGAAAGAAGATATCGAAGATTACATGATTGACACTGGTCTTAAAATTAACCTTATCCCCTTTAAACCTGAAGAATTAGAAGAATAAAAACTTTTACAATGGAAGAAAACTTAGAAAACATACACCTGGACGAAGTTCGCAATATCTATGTATCACCTCGAGTAGATTTTAATGCTGAAACAGGAGTCTGTGAAATTAGCGGAGAATCTTTTTTAGAAGAAACAGCTAAATTTTATTCGCCCCTTCTGGATTGGTTGAAAAAATACACCAAAACTGGCCGACCTATCACATTTAATATCAAACTGACTTATTTTAACACAAGTTCGTCAAAATGGTTGCTTAAGATTCTTTATCTACTTTCTGAGTACCAGAACAAAGCTGATGTTAAAATTAACTGGTACATTTACAAAGATGACATCGATTTAGTGGAAGATATCCAGGATTTTATGGAAGACGTTGGGACTAAAATCAACATTATCTTTTATGACGACGAAAACAAGTAACTTGCCTGAATTTTTACTCATCCTTAGCTTTTTACTTGTGAGCTTCGTTGCCAATGGTCAATTAGTTAACGTCGAAAAACAACGTAAAGCAGCTAAACCTGGCTGGCAGGGAAGTATTGAGTTTGGTTTTAATATGGTTAAAAACACCAGGAACATTTCGCAATTCTCCAATGACGTCAGCATTCAGTACATGCACAAAAGACATATTATCCTGATTCTTAATGACATAACGCTTTTACGTATTAAATCGACTGAGAAAAACTACGATTTGATTAATAAAAATTTTCAGCATATACGCTATAATTATCGCTTAAGCGACTCTGGTATAGCAACTTACGAGCTTTTTGTACAAAACCAACAAAACAAAATCCGCTATATCCGCGAGCGTTTTCTAATAGGAAGCGGCCTGCGTTTTAGGGTTCTAAACAGCAAAAAAATCAACTTTTACATTGCACCTTTAATCATGTACGAATACGAACAACTAAGCGATTCGTTAAAATCTTATTCTCGTATGATTAAAGGTGATTTTTACATGTCAGGGAATTTAAAAATTAACGATCGGGTCAGTTTGACACATGTTACGTATTATCAACCTGCGCTTTATGATCTGGGTAGTTCTGTTAAATTTGAGTTGTTCAAAGACTTCAGGCTATACAGTGAAACCAATTTAAATTTTAACATAATCAAAAAGCATTTAGACTATTCGTTAAATTTTGAGCTTTCGTACGACTCACGGCCACCAGAGGAGTTGCGCAATTATCCATTATTTTATAACTTTGCAAATAAACTGACAATCAAATTCTAATTTTTTTGTTATTGTTTTAGAAAAATTTTGTATTTTTGCACTGAAAATAGAAATTCTAAATACGTAAATTTT
>WFZV01000140.1 GCA_015489395.1 Bacteroidales bacterium | reverse complement strand
TAATCGACAAAAACGGAATTAGCTCAGACTGGGCAGTCGTAGGGCTAACGCCTAACCAGTATATTAAATGGTGGTTTTACCAGTATTTAAACAGCCAACGTATCTCGCCCTTAAAACCTTATACACTGTACAATACCTGGTATGATTTGCGAGCATCTTATTATCCTGGTGTTACGCCTGACCATATCATGAACGAACAAAATGTTTTACGCATAATTGACCTGCTGAAGAAAAATATGATTGACAAATACGGCATTAAGTTAGATGCTTTTGTTCTGGACGATGGATGGGACGTTTTACAGAGTGCATGGAAGCTCAATACACAGGCTTTTACCCATGGTTTAAAACCTATTTCAAACAGGTTGCAGCAGATTGGGGCCAATCTTGGTATTTGGCTAAGTCCGTGTGGTGGGTATGCTTTTAGAGATAAGCGTATTAATTTCATGCGTTCGCATGGATATGAGGTAACTGGCAAGCCTGTAAGTTCCTGGAACCCACAGCTTTGCCTTGCTGGTAAGCATTACAGTGCTTTGTTTAAAAAACGCATCACTGATTTTGTGAGCAGGGATAAAGTTGGATTTTTTAAGTGGGATGGGATTCAGTTTTCGTGTAGTGACCCCACTCATGGCCATCCTGTAGGGATTTATTCGCGGCGGGCGATTATGGATACTGTAATTTCGATGGTTAAAGCTGTTCGACGCATCAATCCCGACGTTTTTCTGAATATAACATCTGGCACGTGGTTAAGTCCGTGGTGGGTGAAATATGCCAATACGATATGGATGCAGGGGGAAGATTATGGCTATGCACAGGTTCCGTCAATTAGCAGGCGCGATGCAGCTATGACTTATCGTGATTTTATTTTGTATAAAGATTTTGTTAAAAACAAATTCTGGTTTCCAATAGCCAATTTAATGACCCACGGCATAATCAAGGGCAAATTACAGGAACTTGGCGACACCAGCGAGCCGTTTGACAAGTTTACCAATAATGTAATCTGGTATTTTTCGCGGGGTGTGACGATGTATGAACTGTATATTTCTCCGGATATTTTGACAGGTGAGCAATGGCAAGCGCTTTCACAGGCTTTGAAGTGGGCAAAAGTTAATTTTGATGTTTTAAAAAATTCATTTTTCATAGGCGGCAATCCGCAAGAGCGGCAGGCTTACGGCTATATTCATTTTTCGAACAATAAAGGCATAATTGCTTTGCGAAATCCTTTTATTGATTCGACACAAATTAAGGTGGACCTCAGTCCGTCGTATGGGTTAAATACACAGGCCAAAGAACTGGTAATTGAGCAAGTTTATCCGTACCATCAAATTTTACCAAAACTTTTTGCGCCTGGTGATAATGTTACAATCACGTTAAAAGGCTATGAGACAGCTATTTTCGAAATTTACCCAATCGACCAGGCAAATTATCCATTAATTAGCGGCGTTAAGTTTGATTTAAAGAAAATCGCAGATAAACAGCTGATTTACACATTATTTGACATAAAAAATCCCAAAATTTTAAATCCTAAACTCATTGCTAAAATCGCAGATACAACAGGAAAGCGCGTTAAACTCCAGAATTTAAGCCTAAACTACAACAAACTCATTGAAACACAGTTTTATCCATTAGACAATTCGATAAATTTCTTTTTCTACGCCCCCAATGCCACCAACGTAAAAATCGCCATACTATTTGAAAATCAAGATACTACAGAGTTGCCTAAATTTACAATGATAATCAACAACGAAGCTGTCACTGGCCACGCTGAATCGCACAAAAACAAGTGGATTTGGCTTACTTACCCGGTAAATTCCAACAAAATCAACGGCAATCTTTACATCAAAGGCAAGCACCAGGGTACATTACTAATTTATGCTATTTTCGACGAACAAGTTCCTAAAACACAAATTATTATAAAAACACGCAAACCTGTTTCGACAAAAATCTATCCGCCACAAATCTACAAACCAGGTCTAATCCATAAAATCGTACAAATCGGACAGATGTAATTGCAAGCTACGACGAAAAAAGGCAGCCCGCATAACGGGCTGCCTTTTTTCGCATGTAACAAACTGACATTCTGCGTATTCTTGCGATTATTTATAAACTACAACACCATCGTCAATTCCATAAGCGAAATATTTACCATTATGACTGAATGCCAGTGTTTTGACCGTAAACGGAGCTGCTGAAATTTGTTTGAAAAACTCAAATCCAGTGACAGTGTTTTTGTAAATCTGAATAAACGACCCAACACTGAGAGCTAAATATTTGCCGTCCGGGCTGTAACCAAAGTCCGTAACATCGCCTTGAGCCGTAATAACAGTTATAAACTTTCCTCCGAAACTATACACCATCAGACGGTTCATCGGATAGCCAAACAAAACTGCTAAATTTTTCCCATCTGGCGAAAAAGATATTTTCTTTGAAACATCCTGAGCAGTCTGGGACAAAACCTTTAACGAAAAAGCTTTAAAGGTGTTAAAACTATCCTGTACGCTGTAAACCCTGACTACAGGCTGGTTATCTAAAATTGCGACAAACTCGCCGTCTGGACTAAAGTCTAAGCTCTTAATCTCAGCTGTTTCGTTGATCTGACGGACAGGCGTAAACTGCGAACCATTGTTTTTCAACAGCTCTAAGTTGGTTCCACATGCAACAACAAGAAATTGACCGTTCGGAGCAATCTTAACAAGCACATCATTATCACCGACTTTAGAAGTCTGCAATAATTGATAACCTGCATTTGTCTTTGTAAACACGTAAAAATTTCCCCGCCAGTCACCAGCAGCAACATAATTACCCGACGGCGTTACGCTCAAAGACACGATTTGATTATACAATGTATCTGAAAGGCTTTGCCCTGAAGTTAGAGGCTGGTTAAGATTGAGCATACGTATGTCTGCCCATGACGAGCCATCGCCCATACCTGCGAATAAATAATCGCCAGCAAAATCAATGGCATTGACAAAGACCGGAAAGTCTTTTAAAACCGCATATTTACTTAAAGACGAACCATTTAGCTGGTAAATCAAAATTTTTCCGTCGCTATAGCTTATTGACAGAAGCTTTTTATCTGGCGAAAAGTCAATATCCTGAAAAACAGAATAATCGTCAGAAAGCTGCGAAATAAAAATAAAGTTCATGTCTGAACTTGCTCGTTTTGACATGTTTCCAACAATAATCTGATTGTCATTTACAAAAATTCCAGGTATATCGCCATTAATGAATAATTGCTGCTTGACTTTCAACTGACCATTTGAAAAACTAATTAAGTACGAAACATCCGGGCCACTTGCGAATATCGTTTTATCGTCAGGCGAAATACTAATTTCGTAACCCAAAGGCTCTAATTTCACATAACTGGTCTGCTGGAAGCCGTTTTCAACATCAAAAGCATATAAATAGTTTTCATAACCCGAATCATATTCCAATTCCGCATCAGCTAAAAGATATTTGCTATCGTGCGTAAATTTAACATCCTGTACACCAACGACTTGAAATTTAGTCAGTAACGAAAAATTATTTTTTACGTCATAAACAAAAACAGAATCATCGTTCGTAGCGCAGGCAAGCATTTTACCATCAGGGCTAAAAGCAAGAGTTACCAAATCGGCTGAAAAATCGGTTAACCGCTTCAGAATCCGGGTTTGAGCGCCTTGAAAATCGTAAATAATCACGGTGGAATCGTCGCTGGCAGTCGCCATAAATTTACCATCTGGAGTAAAATCAATAGCATTTATCCGGTCGCTGTGTGGAGCGAATACTTTTACCGGCGAAAATCCAGAGCCATTATACTGAAAAATAGCCAATTGCAAATTACCAGCAACAAGATACTGACCATCTGGACTAAATTTGACGATTCTCGCAAAGCTACGTAAGTCTTTGAATTTAACGAAATTAAGCGTTGGCTTAGCAACTTTAGCGGTGGACTGCTGCTTAACTGCAGTGTCCTGCGGCTTTGTTGCTGTTTGTTGGTTCGATTTGGGATTTTTACAGCTTAAAAAAGCAAATAAAAATAAGCTCAAAAGAAAAATAAATCGTTTCATATCACTAATTTTTAGTGTTTTACAGGTGGGCAATGGACTGGAGCTAAAACAAATTTAAAAAAATTTATCGAAAATTTAACTGTTTTGTAACAATTTGCCAATGGAGCGAAAATTCTTTGCTTAAACCTGCCTAAAACATTCAAATTTACGAAATACACATACGCAAAAAACCTGTAATCCTCTATTTACCAAAGCATTAGAACGAACAATTTACCTGAATTTATCGAAAAAATTTTCTGTTATCAGCACATCGCCAGCAACTTAACTCACGAAAAAAAGGCTGGCCAAAAACCCCTTAAAATTACTGCAAATGCTTTGTAAAAACAGAGTTTTTGGCCAGCCTCGCAAAAGACTTGCTAATTAGCAGTTTTTGAAAAGACCAATGTCTAAAATCCAGATTTTTAAACCTTAAGCTTAAAAACAGTACCTTTAACCATCAAATCTTCAAATTATTTACTTTAATACATCATACTAAAGCCTCCACCTTGTCCATATCCAAAACGTGGATTTACGATATTATTGAAAATATCGCCAAATGTGTAACTTATACCAACGAAAAATGAATAATCAAACTGGGTAGCCAATGCCTGCTGGCGCGTAAGTACTTCTTCGACCGAAGCCCCACCCTTTGGCAAATACAATTGGTCATGTACAGAGCCTACACTTCCAATAGCAAACACTGAAAAGCCTTTAAACAGCCTGATATTAAACGTAGTATAAAGACGTAAACTGTTTCTCCTGAAATCATGTAAATAAGTTTTACCTTCCAATGACAATGATATGCTGCCCCATTTCTGGACAATTTCGTAATCCAGCGAAAGTTTCTGACGCCACAAAAGTTCTTTGGTTTTATCAAAAATCGTTGTGTCATAGTAAGTATAATACTCAGGTCCAACGGCATACAAAATTCTCATCTGGTGAATGGTCGATTCACTGTAAGGATACAAATTGTACTCTATACCGGGTTTGAGCGATGCACCAAATTTAATGTTCAAATATGTAGAACGCATCAAATTTGACTGTGCGCCAATAGACCAGTGATCAGATAAACTCTTGACAATTAGGGAATTAAATGAACTTGAAAAAGTACGACTTTTATAATGAAAACCATTGTAATCGTACACAGCAATATGTGTATTGCCAGTTAAGTCAAAATCAAAAATCCAGTCGTTTGTTACACGTGAAGCTTTGAAACTCGAGCGTAAAAACAGACTTTTGTATGAACTCTCGCCATTGCCATTGGCATTGGTGCTTATTCTAAAGATCCAGTTGTTCCACTTTGTGGAAACCACTTTTTGCTTAGCCTTTTGCGGTAAAGCTTCCTTAACTTTAACGTAATTAATCAAAGGAGTATGGGCTACATAGGGCAATAAGCCTATTTTCAGATACTTAACAATCGTATTACGAATTTCATCATGGGTTTGGTCTGGTTTGGTAAAAAAGTGCAAAGTATCGTTCTGTCCTTTAAATTTTCCCTGTCCCTCGAAAATCAAAGTATAACGACTGCCATTGTTACCTGTTGTTTCACTTACAATCAACACGTAAACATCTGATTGATAAGCATCTCGCACGTAATTTACGAATTTGATATGGTCTTTAATGTATTGTAAATCGCAAAAGGCATTGCAATCAATGAACACTTTTACAGCCTTCTGCCTAATTTGCGATATGTCTTGCGAAAACGCTGAAATATTAACAGCAAGCAATAGCAACAACAAAATCCTTTTCATAAGCTTATAAGTTTTTATTTGTTTTAAGTGTATTTTTTTATGACGTAACGCCAGCGTTTTTGTTACAAAATATGTTGTAAAACATAGTAAGCGGCCAATAAGTCGAAAAATATACCTTAGGAAAGTAACATATTTTTTTGATAATCAAAAGTTTATTTTGCCACTTTCGTACTATATCAGGCCATCAGTAAACAAGATTTTAAGCCCAACGAATAGCAAACTTGAAACAAAACAAATATTCGTAACATAAAAATTGAATGCTGCAGCGTGATTTTAGGTTAAAATTTTATTTTTGTCATTTGTTGTAAAAAACTCCAAACATCAAGCAATGAAGCGGATACTTGTCTTAGCATCTTTGTTTTTAAGCATAAATCTTTTTGCACAACGCGACACTAATATTCAAGCAATTACAATAACAGGACGCGCAACCAATTCCACAAGTTTCAGTGGAGCCAACTTTGTCACGACCATTGACACGAACGTAATGCAAAATTTTCCAGACTATAGTTTTGAGCAGATTCTCAAGGATTTAGGTGGCATAGATGTTCGTCAGCGCGGAGTCGAAGGCACTCAAGCGGATTTGAGTATTCGTGGAAGTACATTTGATCAGGTGCTTGTACTGATAGATGGCGTAAATGTTTCTGATTTTCAGACCGGTCACCATAGTTTAAATTTGCCAATCCCTGATTTTGTCGTGAAAAAAATCGAGATTTTAGAAGGCGGCATGTCGCGTATGTACGGAGTCAACGCCCTTGCCGGAGTTGTTAATATTTCAACAATCGATAAAATCAACGCTAATCAGGCTAAGGGCAAGATGATTTTAGGCCAATATGGTTATCAAAAATTCGAAGGATTTGCGCAATTTAAAGGCAAAACATCGACTATTCTGGATTTTTCTAAGTCTTTGTCAAATGGTTACGAAAAAAACACTGACTTTGACATAACAAAAGCGTTTTTAGCTGTCAATCATGATTTTAACAAGTCTTTAAGGCTCAGTTTGAAATCCGGTTTTTTAGGCAAAAATTTTGGTGCGTTGAATTTTTACACACCACTTTTTCCGTACCAGTACGAAAAAATCGTCAATTGGCTGAATATTTTATCGCTCAATTACAGCAAGTCGCAGTGGCACAGTCACATGGCTATTTACCACAGGTTTCAAAGCGATATTTTTGAGCTTTTCCGCGAAGGTCCAGGCTGGTACGAACGCACTGACAGTGGCTATTTTGTAATGAACGGCGACACGGCAAAATTTGTTCCCGGTGTTTATGAGCCGTGGAATTATTACCGGTCGCACAATTTCCATGTCACGCAGTTAATTGGTGTGACCAGCCATAACACAGTTGTTTTGCCTCATGGTCAGAAGCTCAGTTTCGGTGGAGAGATTCGCAGGGAGCAGATTCGCAGTAATGTTCTTGGTAATCTGTCGGACAGCGTAAAATTCTGGCTTTATCGCGGGGCATTTTTAAATCATCGTGCATCACGGTTAAATCTCAATTTATCAGGCAATTATCTTGTAAGTTTAGGGAATTGGACGGCGTCGGCAGGAGTTTTAGGCGTTTACAGCTCGCAATATGGGACGCATGCGTATTTTGGCGGCGATTTAAGTTACAATCGCCGCCAAAACCGTGTGTATTTATCAGTAAATCAGTCGATGCGCGAGCCAACGTTTACCGAGTTATATTATCGGGGTCCGTCCAATGAAGGCAATCCAGAATTAAAACCCGAGCAGGCTGTGACGTACGAACTTGGCTTAAAGCATTTTTCACGATTAAGTTATTCATTTGCAGTGTTTTACCGTCAGGGCAAAAATATAATCGATTGGGTAAGGCCTTCGGCTACAGATAAGTGGAAGGCAATGAATTACACCAGGTTAAACACCTACGGCTTTGAAGTCAATATGTCTGTACGTCCTGTTGTACGGTATTTTCCGTCGGTTTATTTTACTTATCGTTATTTGAACCAGGATAAGGTCAGGTCCCAGATGTTGTCGAAATATGCTCTGGATTATATGAAAAACTTTGCAAGTGTTTTGTTTTTAGGTCATTACAGACATTTAGGTTACCGGTTAAATTTGGTTTACGCTGACCGCAATGGCGGGTTTGAGCTGTATGATTTTAACACAAAAAATTTTGAACATGTGGATTATAAGCCGTATTTTTTGGTAAATGCTTCGGTCTGGTATGCGATTCGTAATGGTAAAATTTTCATTTCAGGCGATAATCTCTTAAATATTCGTTATTATGATTTGAGCAATGTACAGTTACCTGGTATCTGGGTAAAAATTGGTATGAGTTTTAAATTAAATGGTCATTAAACCTGTGCGTCAAAATCCGGGTAAATATGTTGTTTTACTGACATTCTTTTTTTTAGTTTCGTGTAAAGTGGTTAAATTTCCACAAATAGTTAAACTTTCGAATATTCGCATAAACAGGGTAACAGATAGCAGTGCGCATGGACTTTTTAATGCAACGATTTATAATCCGAATTTTTTTAGTTTTACGCTTAAACACCTTGATTATAAAGCATATTCGCAGGGATATTTCTTTGGCCATGGACAAATCGACACATTAGTGAAATTTCCGAAAAAACAAGCAGTTGAGCTTAAAGACCTGAAATTTAACGTCCATACTAAAGACCTTAACCAGATATTCGCATCATTAAACGACCTGGACTCTTTGCCTTTACGATTTTACTTAAAAGCACGGTTAAAAGGCATAATTTTTCCAATTTACTGGATAAAAACCGTAAATTTAGACCTTCGACAATCGTTGTCTGCCCTGGTAAACTGGCACAATGTCTTTGCTCTGAGCGGCATTCCTAAAATTACGATTAACAAAATCGGCTTTAAACAAACACAACTTACAGTCACCCTTAAACTTAAAAACCAATTTAATGTCGAATACTTCTTTGATACAGTAAAACTCTCATTTTACGACAAATACAACAATTACATCGGCAACAGCGAGCTTTACAACGTTCACGTCCGTCCGTTTTCAATTACTGAGCTTCCTTTCCAGCTCACTGTCGATAATCTACTTTTGGCTGTAAGCCTTATGGGGCAGTACATCGAACAAAATTTCGAATTCAGAATCAAAGGCTATTTAATCTTTCGCATTGACTCTAAATCCCTCAAAATACCTATAAACGAGAAAATTACAGCAATTATTGAAAGACAAAAAAATAATCAATAACTTTGACTATCACCTCATTTCAAACGATTAACAATTGTAAACCATGGACTTAAAACAAGAAATAAACCATTACCACCAACGAGACCCTGAACATGCACAAAAAATCTTTTCCTATGTCGAAAATCTCTACAATTCTGACAACCTAACAGATATCGACGAACAAACCTGGTTCAACTTTTTAGACGTCACCAGTCGGCCAATATTTTTAAACACACTCAACGAGCAACAACGTTACCAATGGGCTGAAATAGTTTTCAAAATCATACAACTAACAGGCTTTAACCTGCTTAACCTGTTCGAACAGCGTGTTTACCAACATCCGTCAAAGACACTGTTCCAGGAGTTTGACAACAACGATTTGCCGATAAAATGGACCTATTTACAGGTACACAGGCAAATACAGGAATTAGCCGCGCTTTTTCTCAATATCCACGCACAACCGCGAGTAGCGATTTTCTCGCAGAATAGCGTGTACAGCGCAATGACAGACCTTGCTTGCTTGTTCCATGGGATATTCGTAACGCCTCTAAACGTTCATTTTAACCAACAAATCATACATGATATTTTCAAACTGCTAAAAATCAACATCGTTGTAACTGATACGCCCAACCGTCTGGAACTCTTGCAACAGGTTAGAAACCAGCTAAATGAAGACATAAAAATTTTTACGACTTTTCAAATCCGCGAAAAAGACAATATTTTTTACCTACAAAAAAGCGCAAAGCGGCTGAGCCTGGACCAAATCCGGCAAATCCTCACACAGCACAAATTTCCAGCGATTAACAAGGTTACGACAGTGATGTTCACCTCGGGCAGCACTGGAATGCCTAAAGGAGTAAGCTTTTCGCACTATAACCTGATTAGCAAACGATTTGCCCGCGGTGCAGCACTACCGTTTTTGGGCGAAAATGAAGTTATGCTTAGCTATCTGCCTTTGTTTCACACATTTGGACGTTATCTGGAAATGCTTGGCAATATCTACTGGCATGGCACCTATGTTTTTGTGGGGAACAACTCTCTGGAGCGCTTGCTAAAACTATTCCCAATCGTACAGCCTACCATTTTTATAAGCATACCTTTGCGATGGCTCAACCTGTACGAAAAAATCATGTCCAAAGCCGAAAAACTCGCACCCAACCAGAGCATAAAGCCGATTATCCAGGAGACTATTGGACGTCGGTTTAAATGGGGATTGTCCGCAGCTGGTTACCTTTCGCCTCAAGTTTTCAAATTCTTCCAGCAAAACGGCGTAAACCTTTGCAGTGGCTTCGGCATGACCGAAGCCACTGGCGGCATAACAATGACACCACCGTTTGAATATGTCGAAAATTCTGTTGGTAAGCCACTTCCGGGTATTTACACACGTCTGGCTCCCAACGGCGAACTGCAAATCAGCGGTCATTACGTGGCTCGCTATATTACAGACAAAAAGCCTTTTGACACAATACCGTACCCACGTCGCGACCAATCCGATTACTGGCTGTCAACAGGCGACATTTTCACCATCGAACCCAACGGACACCACAAAATCGTTGACCGTGTCAAAGATATTTACAAAAACAACAAAGGCCAGACTATTGCACCGCGCGTTATTGAAGCAAAATTTAAAGGCGTACCAGGCATAAAACAGGTTTTTGTCGTTGGCGATGCCCGTCCATACAACGTTTTGCTCATTGTACCTGATTACCAGGACCCTATCCTGCAATCTTCAAGCAATATCGACGAATATTTTAGCCAGATCATCAATGCAGCCAACCGCGACGTAGCACCGTACGAACGTGTTGTTAATTTTGCTGTCATAGACCGGGAATTTAGCCTGGAAAAAGGCGAACTTACACCAAAAGGTTCGTACAACCGCAAGGTTATTGAACGAAATTTTAAAAAAATTATCGACCGTCTTTATCAATCCAACGAACTCGTTTTACAAAACAAACATGTCAAAGTCATTATACCACGCTGGTTTGTACGAGATTTAGGAATCCTTGAAACCGACCTGGAACTAACTGAAAATGGACTAATTAACAAAAGCACAAAAGCATTTCTGTACATTAAGCCATTCAAGAAAAACTGGTATTTTATCGGCGATCTGATTTACAGATTAGAAAGCAATGAAATAGACCTGGGGCTTTTGGCACGACAACCTAAACTCTGGCTTGGCAACCCACAAGTCATCAATTTCTGCCCACTGCGAGAAGGCTGGGACACACATATTGAAAAATTTGTCGAACGAATACGCATACAGGGCGACTACCAGGTGATTTACTTAGAAGACCAGATTCCAACAATAAAAAACGCACGAAGTCCGCTCATCAACCATGTCAACAAGCTATTAATCAAAGCATTATTTACCAAAGAACATACTGCGCTCGAAGCTGTAGAACAATTAGGCGAGCTACTAAAAAACTCGCAAAAAAACATCTGCCAGGTTATCCGCCTGCGTTTGCAGGCTTTGGCCTATAGCCCTTACGAAAGCCTGCGCGTCCTTGCTTACAGAATCTTACTTTTAGACGACCCGACACCTGACTATTACAAAAAAAGCTTCCCTGAATTCCTGCTCTCTGGCAAAACTTACCTCAACGAACAATCAATCAACTACCTGGCAAAACAAAACATTGGACGTCATCAACTACAAGCCTTGCGCGAAAGACTTTATACTTACCGGACAAAGCTAAAATGGGACCTGGACCAGGTCCGACGCAAACATTTTGAGTACATCCTCCAATTGCTACACGATTTTACCTTAAAGCACTGGAACTATTTACCAGCAATACGTTCTGAACTGTCAAGCTGGGCTTTACATCACGAATCACCACGGCTTTCTAAAGTAGCACACCGTCTGCTCAAAAATCTTTTAAACGAATTCGACCAGTACATCTCCAAAAAGCTTAAATACCACAAAATAAAGCTAAACGAGCTAATCTCCTTTGGCTCAAATATCTCCGACGAAGAAAAAGAACGGTTACTCGATATCTTCAAAAAAAGCAAGTTCTTAGAAAAATCAGTAATTTTAGCTTTCAACGAACCAGATTTTTCACTGGATAAAGTCAAGAAGCGTGGAATATGGATTGTAAAAATCCAGTCGATACGCGAATATCGTCATTATCGCTTGAGTATCAACACTAAAGATGCTATCCATTATGATTTACATTTAGTTGTCAGTCGTTATCCCAAAATTCATTTTCGTGAAGAAACAGCGCTCTGGATGGCTGCTATCTCAGGTTTTCCTTTTGGTCAACGTGTTTTGCCTGCACTTGGTTGTAATATGCCGCAGCTGGGAATACTCAGCACTGAGTATGTGATAGGGTTGACTGTCTGGGACAAGATTAAAGAGTATACCAACATTCACAAGGCCGCAAATTTTGCTGTTCGTCAAAAACACTGGAAAAAGTTATTTGTTCGAGCATTTACAGCATTTTTCCGTGCATGGAAATATAGCGGTTACAAGATAGTTCCAGGCATTGTGTCGCCCAATAACGTGTCGGTTCCAGAATTGGATTTTAAGCAAAACACAATGATAACAACCCTTACAGGCTGGAAAAAGTACAAAAAACCGCTTGATTTGGTTTATCCAATGATTAAAGAGTTTTATCAAGTCGTTATTGCCCTGTATCCCTGGACTACGACAATGCTTAAGATTAATTGGATTTTTGATGCTGTAGTTGAAGCTTTAGGTCAAAACAGCGCTATTGATTTTCTTTCTTTGCTAAAAAAAGATTTACAAAAAACTGACCTGCGTTTTAATGGTGAAAAAATCTCCAGTTTGGTCGAACAATACATTGATTATCTGCAAAATAACTTCCATTATCCGCTGGCTCTTGAATTGGCTGTCGATCAATACAAAGAATGGTCATTGATAAACCCCAATGCCACGGCGCATGCCAAAAGCCTGACAATACAGGAACTCATCGAGCTTTATAAATTAAACCGTTATCCACTGATTGTTCGATATAAATTTTATTACGAAACTTACTTTGCCAATTCATCTGAGCATGTTAAAAAGCAGTTTAATTTGCTGCTTGAACGCATGGCCAAAGACCCAGGCGTACATCCTTTGCAATTAATCGAACTATCTGATTTACAAGCAGCTATCAAAGAACCGGACGACATAGAAGTATTTACAAAAATGGTGTTCCCGGGTTTTGAAACAGTTGGCCAGGTAGAATTCGAAAAAATCCACTTTAAACAGTCTGACAAACTCGTTATCAAAACTATTTTAACCGACAAATACGGAGTCGATTATGTCTTTCGCGAACCAGTAAATCCACAGGAAATCGGTCAGCTTTACCAGCTATTTTACAAAGAAAACTACCCTAAAGAAATCAGCGAAGACGACAAACACATTGTCCTGATCGACAAATACAACCGTGTAATCGGCGGTCTGGCGTATAAAGAACTGGAAGACAATATCGTTCTTCTGGACGGCATGGTCGTTATGTCCTCTCTCCAGGGTCGTAGGCTGGGAACTGCCATGATAAATGACTTCTTTGCCAGAATGGGTGCAAAAGGCGTAAAAGTTATTAAAGCACACTTCTTGTTCGGAAACTATTACTTAAAACACAATTTCAAAGTCGATGAAAAATGGGGAGCTTTAGTCCGTTATCTGGAATAACTGTTGTTTTTCGTTACAAAATTTGTTTTATTTGCAACAACACCACAATTTAACAATATGGCACAACTTATCACTATTTCAAATACTTCTGAAACCAATTTCATTTGCCAGACTACACAGGATTTAGAACACGATTATTTAGAACAATACAACAAACTCAAAGAAATTTTAGGCGCAGAACATATCGCATTTTTTGCTACACCACAGTTTAACAACCAGGACAAAATCAGCTGGATAACTGAATTGGACGGAAATATTTTCTCTTTTTCTAAAGCCCAGGACACTATCGAAAATCCTTTAGACCTGCTGGCTCAACAGGCTAATGACCTTTATTTGCATATACTCAAAAATTTTAGCAACCTACAACAACGCAAACAATACATCGAGCTTTTAGACAAATGCCTGACTATCGATTCACCCAATGACATTTATTTAATCATAACTCCCGAAGGTAAAAAACAATTCTGCTTAACACGTTGGGGATCAAGCAGTAAAAAACAAATTAAAATACTAAACAACATCGTTGACGTCAAAAAAATCGACATTAAAATCCAGATTACCCAGAACAACAAACCGCTTGCACAAAAACCTGTTGAAATAAAAATCAACGACACAGCTTTATCGCTCGTCAGTGACGACAAAGGCTTTGTTTATCTCAAAGACCTGGAGCTACTTAGCGAATTTACTGTTATTGAGCGTGACGACAACAAAATCATTTCTCAGAAAAAATATCTGGCAGATAAACCTCAATTAAAATTCGAAGTCCGCTCGAACACTGTACCTAAAGTCACCATTAAAGCTGTTGACAAATCTGGCAAACCTTTGTCTGGCGTCAAATTAGAAATTATTTACAGCGATAAAAAAATCAGCCTCCAAACCAACGAAAACGGCCAGGTCGAACTTAACGACATACCCGTTGGCACACGATTAGTTGTTAATCAACCCATTACAACCGTCAAAAAAATAACTAAAACCTTCCAGATTACATCCGAATCAGAAACTCAATTCACTTTCAAAGGCGAAAAAATTAGTGGCAATTATCTGGTAATAAAAGTATTAGACACAAACGGCAACACCTTTGACGGCGCTGAAATGGAAATAAAATTCGGCGACCAAACTATTCGAAAAACTGCTAATGAAAACGGACTAATTATTGTTAACGACCTACCGCTTAACACAGAAATTGTTATAAGACAACTGGTCAACGGACTACCAAGCTATCAAAAGAAAATCACTTATAACGGCGAAACTAAAGAAATTACGTTCCGCTCCCACTCTGCAAAAAAACAACTTAATACTATCAAAATCAAGCTTCTAAACTCAAAACAAAATCCTGTAAAAAACGTCTCGATAAAACTTACAAACGGCGCAAATTGGCAATATGCTATTACTAACGACGACGGAATAGCCACATTCAAAGACGTTAATTGCGACGAACCTGTCTCAATCCAGATTAAACATAAAAACAAATCTATTTCGCAAACTCTCGACTGCACCGAACAACAAGAATTCGAAATTAAATTATCTTCAAAAAACAGTAAAGTCGGCATTTACCTCATTCTTACACTTGCCATACTACTTTTAGCAGCTTTAATCCTTATTTTTGCGAAAAATTATAAACCATCAAAAATTAACCAAACTGATTCCGTAACTTCAACAAACGAACTTAAACCTGTCGAAAAGCCAAAACCTCAAACTTACACATTCAAAATCAACGTATTAGACCAGTTTACATTAAGCCCGGTTACCAATTTCTCTCTACAAATAGACTCTTCACTCCACGTTCAAAAAAACAGCGACTCTGCCTATTTCACTATCACCACATCATCAAAAGACACAATCTTTAACATCACTCTCTCTGCTCCAAATTACGATACTCTGAAAACAGCCATTAACCCTGCTTACACAAACATTCTGTTTCTGAAACCTTCTGAGCTTTTCATTGCCAAAGACACCACTTGCAACTCTTACATCTTCTCAAAACCAGTACGCTTTTACATGCAGACAATTGTTTTCCCACATAAAGTTAACTCTTTCAGATTCAAGTTTATTAAACGATTCGTCTCAGACAAAATCTTTATTTACCACGGCGATTTAAAACATCTGTCTAAGCAAAATCTTATTTACCAGTACCAAAAAGTCATGCCAGACACGCTAATCACCAGAATTAACATGACAAAACCCGATTCTCTGATAACAATCGCCATTAAAGCTGGCGAACCAAACTCTCCGTCATGGAGATTTAAAATCTATTGCAAATGAACTACCGCCAAAAACTAAAAAACATAAAAGCGCTCGTCTTTGACATCGACGGCGTATTTTCAAAATACATGCTTTTGGACCCGGACGGCAGGCTATTACGCACCATGAACCCTAAAGACGGTCTGGCTGTTAGAATTGCTGTCGAAGAAGGCTTAAAAGTTGGCATTATCACAGGCAGCCAGGAAAAAAGCCTAATTAAAAGATTCGCTGGTCTGGGGGTACACGATATTTATTTAAACACTCGCATGTCTAAACTGCAGCATTTTCAGCAATTTATCGAAAAATATTCACTTCAGCCAGATGAAGTTCTTTATATGGGTGACGACTTGACTGACTATTACGTTATGCAAGCAGCAGGATTTGCTGCTTGCCCTGCCGACGCTGCAAGTGAAATAAAAGCTATCGCTCATTATATTAGCGAACGGCCTGCAGCCGAAGGCTGCGTCCGTGACATCATCGAGCAGGTACTTAGAGTCCAGGGTAAATGGGATAATTTTTTAAAACGGCTTAAAGACTCAAATAAAACAGACGCCTAAATGAGCTATATCCCGACATACGACGAAGTTAAACTGTTCATCGAAGCTGTTAGGGCTATTTCTGATTACGATTTTTCGCATTATTCGATTAAATCTTTTACCCGCCGCATTGAAAAAGTTATGTCTGACTACAATTTTACGTCTATCAACGATTTGATAAAAAAAGTAGTGAAAGACAGGAAGTTCCTGGAACAAGTCGTAAGGGATATAACTGTCAATACCACAGAGTTTTTTCGCGACCCGGAAATATGGATTGAGTTGAAAAGAATAATTTTCGACCGTTTTTACGACGAAGAACAGATTTTTATCTGGCACACAGGTTGCTCTTCTGGACAGGAAGTTTATTCAATGCTTTTTTTGCTGGATTTAATTGGTATGATGGACAAAGCTGTTGTCTATGGCACTGATATTAATGAAGAAATGTTGGAAATAGCTAAATTAGGACAGTTTCGCGCTAAAGATGTCCTGGATTATAAAGAAAATTTCGAACAAGTTTTTTCTACGTTTAAATACAAGCCCAAAATCGAAGATTTCTTTGATATTGATCAAAAAAATCAAAAATTTATCGTTAAAGAAAGATATCGCAACAAAGCCAAATTTATTAAGCACGATTTGGTCAAAGACCATAACTTTTTTGGCGTTGATTTTCATATAATTATGTGTCGCAATGTTTTAATTTACTTCGACCCGCAATTACAAAACAAAATTTACAATTTCTTTTACGATTCGCTCCGTGACAACGGCATTTTAGTACTTGGAAAACACGAAAGTATTATCGGCGAGCTTTCTTTAAAATTCAAAAAACAAAACACAATTTATTTTAAAAAAACAGAAAACTATAGTCCCTGGTAATTTTTTTGCTAATTTTGTAATTTCATAATATCCTAATTTTAAAGCGTAAAGACATGTTACCAATATACATAATCGGAACAAAAGTCCTTCGCCAGGTTGGGCAGGATATCCCGCAGGATTATCCTGATTTGCAAGGATTTATCGACTTGATGTTCGAATCAATGTACCAATCAGACGGTGTGGGACTGGCTGCACCGCAGGTCGGAAAATCTCTTAAGCTTTTCGTAGTTGACGCTACGCCTTATGCTGATGATTTTCCTGAAGCTGATGGCTTTAAACGCGTTTTTATTAATGCTAAAATCATTGAATATTCCGGACAGGACGTGGTTATGAACGAAGGTTGCCTTAGTATTCCTGGCGTTCGTGAAGATGTTACTCGTAAAGATACGATTAAAATCCAGTATTACGACCAAAACTTTGAATTTCACGAAGAAATAATCACAGGTCTTCCTGCTCGCGTTGTGCAACACGAATACGACCATACCTACGGCATTCTGTTTACTGACCGGCTTTCGCAACTAAAACGCACTATGCTTCGTAATAAACTTAGAGCCATTGCACGGGGTAAATTTAAGGTCAATTACAAATACGTTTTAGGCGATAAAAACACTGTCGATAGATATCTCCGGCCTTTGACCAATACCCTTGAACTGGCTTAAAATACAACCCTCAAAACATGACAATGAAGAAATTAAAGCCTTATGATCTTAGCCCTCTTTCTGGTAACACAATCGCAGATATTACAGTAAAATTTTTAACCAATTTCGCTAAATACAAAAACGTCAACAAGCTTTATCAAGCACATGCTCAAAAAGCTGCAGACCAGTTTGTTGACAGTATATTGCAAGAATTAAAATTAGATTTTTACGTCAACGAAAAAGACCTTAAAAACATTCCCAAAAACGGCGCATTTATCGTTGTTGCCAATTTTCCGCTTGGCGGCATTGAAGGCTTAATTTTATACAAAATCTTCAAACAAATACGAGACGATATAAAACTTATCGTTACTCGTAAATTCCACCAAATCACACCATTAAACGAAATTTCTTTGCCTCTGCCCGACCGCAAAGGAAGCATTTACACAATCGGATATTTAAAACGTATTTACACCCATCTTCACAACGGACACCCTATTATCGTTTTCCCTGCTGTCAAACCAGCTAAATACAATCCAAAGGATAACTTAGTAGTCGATAGCAAATGGGACACTGATATAATCCGGTTAATACGAGCTATCGACTACCCTGTAGTGCCTGTGTTCATCAACAATCAAAACAGCCTGCTATTTCACGTTTTAGGCATAATACATCCTGTTTTTCAAGCTCTTATGCTGGATCACGAGCTTAAGCGGATTAAAAACCAGATAATTTTAGTCCGTATTGGTAAACCTATTCAGCACCAGACACTTGTAAACTTCGATATTTATACGGCTATCCGTTATTTGCGTGCCAGAATTTTTGCTCTTGGCGTAAACATTGAAGTCAACAAATTTAAGTTCTCAAGAACACAACAACCCGACGACACAAACAAATTCGAACCAATTATCGACCCTATTGATCCAAGGCTTATCAAAGAACAAATCAACCAGGCCAAACGCAAATACTTACAATTCTCTGTCAACGAATTAGACGTTCTTGTCGCTCCAACACACGATATTCCTGACGTTCTTACGGAAATCGGAAGACTGCGCGAGCTTACTTTCCGACCAATTGGTGAAGGGACAGGCAAAAGCCTTGACTTAGACGAATACGACCTGTATTACGAACATCTGATTATATGGGACCGTAAAAAAAGCCAGATTGTCGGCGCATACCGCCTGGGCAAAGGCGACCAGCTTTTAGAAAAATTCGGACTTCCAGGATTTTATACATACTCACTTTTTAAATATAAAAAAGAATTTACTACTTATTTACAACAGGCTTTAGAACTTGGACGAGCATTCATTATCCCTGAATATCAGCGTAAAACCTTGCCTCTGTTCCTGCTCTGGAAAGGCATACTTTACTATTTGCTCAAAAACATAAATTATCGATACTTAATCGGACCTGTCAGCATTAGCGGAAAATTCTCAGACTTATCTAAATCTTTGATTATCAATTTCTTCAAACAATACCATCTTGCTAAAGATTTAACCAAATACGTTAAACCGCGAAAACCATTTAAAGCCAGATTTAATAACGTTGACAGCGACGTCCTGGCAAAAGAAATCGGCGACAACATCAATAAATTAGACAATATCGTCAAAGATATAGAAGGCGGGGTCGGGATTCCTGTTTTGTTTAAAAAATACATAAATTTAGGCGCTAAGGTCATAACTTTCAACGTTGATCCTGATTTTAATTACTCTATCGATGGATTGATGCTTCTGGACGTGTACGATGTACCGCAAGACACTGTCAGAGCGCTCGCTAAAGAATTGGACGAAGGTCAGTTACTTAAACGATTTACTTTAGAATAAAAAAATTTTAATTGTGTATGTTGCTATTATCATAAAAGCTCTGGTAATAGGATTTGTTGCTTCTATGCCTGTTGGTGCTGTAGCGATTTTAACCGTGCAAAAAACTCTTAACAGCGGTCAAATTTCTGGTTTTATTATTGGTCTGGCTGCGGCTATCGTTGACCTCATATACGCTTCGATAGCTGTATTAGGACTTGGTATGATAAAAGATTTTTTGTTTAGTCACGAAAGAACTCTGGCAATTTTAGGCGCTATTTTTTTAATAATTAGTGGGATAAAAATCTATAAATCAGACACTATTAAGCAATTCCGAGCCAAAAAGAAACTTACTAAAATGTCAATGGCAAACGACTTTTTTTCGAGTTTTTTAATTGCGGCTTCAAATCCTGTCACAATCATTGGTTTTGGTAGTTTCTTTGCCACCTTTGGCATTCACGATATTCTTACTAACTCTTTACAAACCACCCTTTTCCTCATCTTCCTGTTTATAGGAGCTATAACATGGTGGTTTACAATCACTTTTGTTATAAATAAATTCCGAAAAAAAATCAAACTTAAAATCCTGGTCATTATTAATCGAATTACTGGTTTGGTAATCGTTGGCTTTGGCATTTTGATAATCCTGCTTTTATTCATAAAAAAATAAAAATCAATAACTTATGGACTTGAATTTGAACGAATTTTCTTCTAAAGAACTGGCTACCATTGGACTTTTCCTTCGCAACGACTTAACTTTCAACCCCAAAGACCCTCAACAACGTATCGACATCCTGCGTCAAATCCTGCTGGAATTAGAAAATCGCGGAGAAATTGACCGCTTAGACGCTGCTACTGCTCACAAAAGCCTGCAAACTGGACAATACAGACGAATAATTGTTTTTCAACCTAATTTCCATGACCTTTCGAAAAAGAAAATCAACGATTTCTTGCAAAAAAACATGAAAGATTTTAACCTGGTCAAAAACTGGACAAAAAACTACATCAAACGTGGCAAAAAACAATAATCTACGTTTTTGCCATTTCACTTTTTTATCATTCTACCATTTAACCCTCGAATATTCAATATTTTTACTATGTTCAAAGAAAACCTGCTAAAAGACAAAACCATAATCATAACCGGCGGTGGCACTGGCCTTGGCAAATCCATGGCTACTCGCATGAGCCAGCTTGGCGCTAAAATAATAATCACCAGCCGCAAACAGCAAGTACTGGAACAAACTGCCAGCGAAATCACCGAAAAAACCGGCAACCCCGTCCTGCCCATACCCGGAGATGTCCGAAAATACCAGGATATCGAACGTGTACTAACCACTTCAATCGAACACTTCGGACAGGTCAACGGACTGATTAACAACGCAGCTGGAAACTTTATATCACCTACAGAACGGCTTTCTCCGCACGCTTTCGACACTATCGTGGACATTGTGCTTCGGGGAACCTATTACTGGACTCTGGCAATAGGCAAATACTGGATCGATAACAATATCAAAGGCACAATCATCAATATTGTCACAACTTACGCCTTTACAGGCAGCGGCTACGTCGTACCTTCTGCTGTTAGTAAAGCTGG